>CAIRDU010000057.1 GCA_903877395.1 uncultured Planctomycetaceae bacterium | reverse complement strand
CTACAAAGCCGATCCGACTGGCCGCATAAACAGTGCGCTGGCCCGCACAATCGCCGCACGTCGGCCGTTGCAGATGGTGCTGGGATGCTGGAGGTCGTCGAGAAAACACTCGGGGGCTGGCTTGCCATCGGATCCGAGAAACGCACCGGTTGTATCGATGAAACTCACGCCTTCGGCCTGCCCCGACTCAACGAAGGCTTGCACTGCCCTGTTGGCCTCCCGCTGGCGATCGACTTGATCCCAACGTCCTATGCTCGGGGCAATCGACAAAAATACGATCTTGACGTCCGGCAGATCCCGTCGCACGTTCTGAATGAGCCTCGCAAAAGCGTTCTGCACATCCTCGGCAGTCGCGCCGGCGGCGACATCGTTTGTACCCGCAGACACAACAATCACCGAGGGCTTGACTGGAGCCACGAGTCGCGGCGCAAACTCGGCAACCTCAGCCAAACAAGCTCCACCGACACCTCGATTGATCGCGTTGATCCCTGGGAAGTCGCTGGAGAGCGTGTGCCAGAGTCGAATATTTGACGACCCCAGAAAACAGAAGCCGTCTGGCACCGACGGCTGATCGCGCTCGAACGTCTCGTAAGCAACGATCTCTGACTCCCAGCGGTTTCGCGGTGCGACACCGCTCTGCGGGGCTTTCTCTTTTCGCATGAACTCTGTAGCAAACACGCGGTTCCAGTCCGTGGCCATTCGCACAACCTGCCAGCCATATTGCTCGGCTGCCTTGAGGGATGCGTTCGACTTCTCGCCATACGCCATTTCTCGAGTGTCGTCATCGTGCAGAACAAGCACCTGCAAATTTGGGTACTTGCTCGACTGCGACCAGCGCAGCATGGCGATATCGCCCTCGCTCCCCACGTTGCCGGCCGCAAAAATTGGCCGGCGGCCGATGTGCTCGGCAATGCTCACAGGCTTGCGATCCTGATCGTTAAAAACCTCAAGCTCGGGCTGAACGATCAGTTCCAACCGCTGATTAGGCGACGAGATGCTCTCCACTCCACCGGCAGTGCCCCCCCGCGGGGCCTCTCGCATGGCACTGGCGGCACGCGAAGCGATCACATGCTCTGGGCCGACGGCATACCACGCCTCGGCTGCCGGACGCATGAAATGGATTCCACTACCGGAGCAAATCCACACTGTAAATTTCGCGCTCCGCAACAGTCCGATCAACTCTCGCATCGGCTGATACGTGACATCTCGATACGGCACATCGAAGACAGGATGCTTTGCGGTCTTCAGAAACTCTCGAGTCTCTGACTCAAGCTGCTCTTCCGACACACCAGCCAGCGTGGCAAACGTGAGATCGATGAAATACTTCTTGCCGAGCTTTCGCACCGACTCGATATCGCCAGTGAGAAGCGTAGCGTAAGGCTCCTCATTTGCGATCTCCGGACGTTTTTTCGCCATCGCGAGGATCCGATCGATCAGAAACATGCCGTGCACGACGGGCTTCTCGCAGACGAGCGTGCCGTCGTGATCAAACACCGCCACGCGTTGGGCCACGGGCACATACGTGGCGGTGCCTTCCTGCGTGACTGCATCCACAAAGCGAAGAATCTCACGCTTCACCCCCACGTCGTTCCAACTCGGCAGTCGGTCGCCCACGATCGGAGACACAAACACGGGCACCGCGTCGGCGGCCGGCGGCAGCACTGAAGGCTTCGAGCCAAACCAGACCGCGGCGGCGACAAGTCCGGTCGCAGCGACCAGCGACACAATGATTTTGAAATCGGGCCAACGCGAACGGCCGGTATCGACAGAAACTGGGGCGACTGTCATTTCATAACTCCTTTTGCCGGCATAATCGGCCAACACAAGACTCTATTTTATTCCGAGAACGCAGAAGTTGGTGAACTTTGTGAAGAACTTTAGACGAATACCGAAGAGAGCGTTTAGGCCGCCCCTAGCGGAGGGAACTTCAACGGCTCGAGTGAGTCTTCCTTTTTTAGAAAGATTGAATTGACATGGATCCCCAAATTATAAGCTGGATTATCAGCCTTGTGGCGGGTGGTGCCGGTGGCAATATCGTTGGAGCGTTGCTCAAGAATCGCAACCTCGGCCCGATGCTTAACACCGTGCTGGGCCTCGTCGGCGGTAGCGTGGGCGGCAAACTGCTGCCGATGCTCATTCCCGCAATTCAGACAATGATCGGTGGTAGCGAGAACAATGTCGGCACCGGAGGATTGGCAGCCATCGTGGGTGCCTTGCTCCCCCTGATCGTGAGCTTCCTGAAACCAGCGGCGCGCTGATCGCTCGTTAGGCCAAGGCCTGCGGCGGAGGGCGATTTTCTCGTTCTGACCGGCCAACTGGGGCACCGCTCCGGTTGGCCGGTTTTTTTGGCTCGCACTCTCCTACACTCAGCCTGTGTCGCGGATGGCCGTTTGGGGCCCCAGTTACAACGAACACTCGCCATTCGCATCCTTCTGATCGCCTTCAGACTGCTTCCCGCGAATCCTTATTTTTCTTTTACTTTGTCAATCATGCTTTCAAGAACGTCGTCGCCCGCTCGAATCACCCACCAGTTGCCAACAACAGCTGGCTCGACGCCTTGAACTGGCTTGGATTCCGTTGACGGAATCCCTCGGAATCGATCCAAACCACTGTGGAGAGTATTCCAGAGAGCAACCACTTTGATGACGGACGGACCTTCGGGCTTGCCAGAGACCCAGAGTTCCATCGGGGCTCGTATCTGCAACGATTCATCAGGCAGTTCCGGGATCACTGCATCCTTTGGGCCCGGACTGACGAGGATCCAGTCTTTTGTGCTTGCAAAATGCTCGACCCAGTCCTTTTGCTGTGGCACGAGCATTGCGAGAGTCTGTTTCCACGGCATTCGAGCGTTCAATTCAGCCACCAAATGATCCGTCTCCTTACCAAAGGCGGCAAGCAGGCTTGCCTTGGTTTCCCTTATTGCGATCGCATCGCCTTGCGGACGCATTTCTTGGATGCGTGGCGTCGCGAATGACCTCACAATTCTCCCACGAACCCCTGGGGGCGTCGAAATGCCATCTAGCTTGGATGCATGCGAAGCCTCGATCGTCTCGGGACCGTCGCTGAATTCTTGGCCGTCAAAACTGATCTGTCGGTGCACATCAAATGTCGTAACGCCGGTGCTATATGCCTTGACGGGATGCTGCGTTGCCACCGTTCGCGTGGTCGTTGTGCCTTTAAAGTGAAACGTGAAAGACGGTTTGCTTTGGTCTGGATCCATCGTCAACGCAGCCTGTCCTCTTGTGATCGATGTGCCTGTGACGTGCGACCCAAACAAGCATCGGTTGATTGGAGCGACGTGCTCGATGGGTGGTGGCGAATGACTGCAAATGAACTCCTTCGAGATTCGCAGCACTACTTTTGTGTCTTGCGACTCCGCGGATGGTTCCTGAGCGTTGGCGTTTGTTCCAGCCAACAGTAAAAACATCAGCATGACACTGCAACGTGAGGAGAAAACGGGTTGGAGCATGGGCACGACTCAGTCCTTGTTGGTTTTCTACAAGAGCGACTGTCGTAGTCTAATCGTTGTTCCTGCAAATTCCCTCCCTCGTATGAGGCAGGCTTGAAAAGGCGGGCACATCGCCGCTCCTTGACAAGCCACGGCAGCTGCCTTCTTCTTTCTCATAGGGAAGTTACACCTACCTCCGGAGCCCCCCATGCGTAGTTTCTGTCTGCCGATTGCGATTGCCATTCTTTTTGTTGTGGCTGCCTCCCCGCTCCAGCCTCTTCTTGCAGACGTTTCGCTCAACAACATGTTCGGCGACCACATGGTGCTCCAGCAGGGCATCCGCAACAAAGTCTGGGGCAAGGCTGATCCCCGCGAGGTTATTACTCTCACGTTTGGCTCACAGACGCATTCGACCACCGCTGGTGCAGACGGCATGTGGAGTGTGTTTTTGAATCCAGTGACCGAATACGGCGGACCACATACGCTCACCGTGAAAGGGAAGAACACAGTTACGTTCAACGATGTGCTCATCGGTGAGGTGTGGGTATGCGCTGGCCAATCCAACATGCAATGGGCAATCAATAACACAAACGATGCCGATCTCGAAAAGGCTTCCGCAAAGTTGCCAATGATCCGTCTCATTTCTGTTCCGCAGGTCGGCACTCAGGAGCCACAATCCAACTTCAACGGCAAGTGGGCCGTCTGCACGCCGGAAACAGTGGCGAACTTCTCGGCAGTCGGCTATCTCTTTGGCCGCCAACTTCACCAAACGCTCGGCGTGCCTGTGGGCCTTATCAACAATGCGTGGGGCGGTAGCACCGCAGAGGCGTGGGTCAAGCGAGACACACTGAAAGCAAATGAAAAGCTCAAGCCACTCCACGATCGATGGACAAAGATTGAGGCCAACTACGAGGCTACCAAGGCTGATTTTGAAGCGAAGATGGTGCAATGGAAGGCCGCTTCTGAGAAGGCGAAGGCTGATGGCAAACCGGCTCCTGGACAGCCCGGGAATCCCGATGGCCAAATGAAGGGCAACTCCCGTCCCGGCAACATCCACTCTGGTGTACTCACGCCGTCGATCGGCTACGGCATCCGCGGTGCGATCTGGTATCAGGGCGAATCCAACGCCGACAGAGCATATGAATACCGCGAACTCTTTCCGCTCATGATCAAGAGTTGGCGGGAGGAGTGGGGCCTCGGTGATTTCCCGTTTTACTGGGTGCAATTGGCCGACTACAAGGGAGAGAAAACGGAGCCGTCAGAAAGCGATTGGGCCGAACTCCGCGAGGCTCAGACCATGACGCTTCAATCCCTTCCCAACACGGGTGAAGCCGTGATCATCGACATCGGTGAGGGCAAAGACATCCATCCAAAAAACAAGCAGGATGTGGCCAAGCGATTGGCCCGCTGGGCACTGGCCGAGACGTATAAGATCCCGGGCATTGCGTGCAAGAGTCCTCTCTACAAGTCGATGGAAACAAAGGACGCAAAGATCGTGCTCGCGTTTGACAACATCACAGGCGGCTGGCGGCCGTTTGATATCAACGAGGCGCGAGGCTTCACGATTGCCGGGGCCGACAAAAAGTTTGTGCCGGCCAAGGCAACACTCCTGCCCGACGGGCGCATCGAGGTGGGCAGCGACGCGGTGGCCAATCCTGTGGCCGTGCGGTATGCCTGGGCCGACAACCCGGTGTGCAACATGTACTCGGGTGTTGGCCTGCCGCTCACACCGTTCCGAACCGATGAATTCCCGAGCGTCACGGCCAATTAAGGCCGGTCACTTGTGCGGCACGTTGAGGGTGATCCACGCCCCCCGTGCCGCTGCGGGCTTTTTTTACAGCGATAAAACGTGTACTCTTGTGCCCACAGTTGGGTGAGCTTTTACACGCTGCACCGCGATACGCAAGAAGCAACAACAAGAATCGCTGGTCTTGTCGACACGAACATGGAGGGTTTTCTCGTGACACGCGCTCATGTTTTTCATTTCTATCCGGCCTGTCCGTTTGTTGCCTTCGTTGCCGCCCTAGCCACGATGGCTGGGTGCGCCTCGCAACCAGCTGACAAGGACCGCTTTGACGCGCCGGCTCGCACGACCGCGTCTGCCGACCCGAGGCAGCACACCGCTCGACACATACCAGAGGTTATCGCCAAACCTAAACCCTTCCGACTGCCCGATGCATTACGGGCTGTTACGTCGCTTGAGCCAGCAACGATGTCGTCTTCAGGTGCATCGCCTTCTGGAATGTTTTTTTCCCTTGCAACCTCCGACAGCGGACCTCGGCGGCTCGATCCCAGCTCTCCTCCTGCAATCTCCACGAAGGCACCTGAACAACTCGACTTCCCGGCCACGCCTGCGGCTGTGGAAATTAGCGGCATGATGGAGGAATATCTGCGGGCCTTTAATCGACATGATTCGGCAGCACTCGCCTCGCACTGGAGCACAAACGGGGAAAATATCGATCTCGACTCCGGTGAAACGACTTCCGGGAGAGAAGCCGTGAAGCAGGTTTTCGTAGCACTCTTTCACGAAGACGCTGCTGCCGCTATCGACATCGATATCGAATCGATCCGCCTGCTCCGCGACGATGTGGCGGTTGTGGATGGCGTGTCGCTCATCTCGTTTTCTAATGATCCCGCCGCCGAATCATTGAAAGCCATAGAGACGGCTTCCGGCAGTCGGTTTTCCGCCGTGGTCATCAAGCACGATGGGTGTTGGCTGCTGGAGAGCGTCCGAGAAACGGCAGTGCCCGTGAAACCTAAAGCCCAGAGGGCTTTAGATGAACTGCAGTGGCTCGTCGGCTCATGGGAAGATATTGGAGAAGGCGTGACGGCTGGCACGCACTGTTTTTGGAGCGCGGGAAAATCATTTCTTATTCGCAGCCATGTTGTGACGTTCGATACGGCGATCAGCAGTCGGCCGGAGGCTGGCAATAACGGCATCCCCGATCTGCTGCCACCAGGGAGTGGCACGCACCGCGAGATTACAGAGATCATCGGCTGGGATCCTCAGCGACGCCAGATCCGATCGTGGATCTTTACATCCGATGCCCGCTTCGCTGAGGGCGTGTGGTCAAGCGATCCAGATGGCAACCGGTGGAGCGTGCGGCTTGAGGGCAAGGGCGCCGATGAATTATCCATGTGCTCGTGCACGCTAGAACGCGTTGGCCCCGATGAAATCGCTGTTCGCTGCGACTCCGATCCATTGGCTAACGTGCTGCCGCCGGCGTGCGGGTTTGTGCGAACGGCACGACCCAGCGAAGCTTCGTCGGCCTCCGGGCATTGAACCCCTGCTGATAGCATATCTGGGCGCCACAGGATGAAACGTGTTTTGGAACTCTGCGCGAACGCCTTTCCTCTGTGGGTGCTCGCAGCGTGTACGGTGTCGCTCTTCAAGCCAGAACTCTTCACGTGGTTTCGTGGCGAAGCAATCGTCGTGGGACTGGCTGTGATCATGCTGGGTATGGGGATCACGCTCTCGTTCGACGACTTCGCCCGCGTTTCATCGCGACCTTCAGTTGTGGCGGCTGGATTTCTTGCGCAGTTTCTCATCATGCCCACCGCAGGCTGGCTCGTAGCATCGTCTATGGAATTAGAAAAACCCTACGCGGTGGGGCTCATCCTTGTGGCCTGCTGCCCGGGCGGTACCGCCTCGAACGTGGTCACCTACATTGCAAGGGCTGACGTTGCGCTCTCTGTTCTGATGACAACCTGCACGACGATCGGGGCGGTTGTTCTCACGCCGCTGCTCACAAAACTCCTCGCCGGCCAACTCATTGAGGTGGATGCAATGGGGCTTTTCTTCTCGACCTTCCAGGTGGTCGTGCTACCGGTGGCTGCCGGCGTGGCGATCAACAGATGGCTGCCACGCGCGGCGCAAGCCGTATTGCCGGTCGCCCCGCTGATCAGCGTGATCATGATCGCAATGGTCTGCGCGAGCATCATCGGCCAGAACGCCTCGGCCGTACTCTCCAGCGGCCCGTCATTGCTATTCGCCGTAGCACTCCTGCACTCGATCGGCTTTTTTGTCGGGTATCTCTTTGCCCGACTGCTGGGCTACGACCGCATCGTGTCTCGCACCATTTCAATCGAAGTTGGAATGCAAAACTCAGGGCTCGGCGTTGTATTGGCCACAAAACATTTCCCCGCTGAACCACTCACCGCTGTGCCGTGCGCAATCTCAAGTGTGATCCACTCTGTGATTGGGAGCCTTCTGGCCGGCTGGTGGCGGCTCACGAAGGATGCTGGGCTGCGTTCGCCCTAATTTCTTCCACGACGCTCTCTGGCTGTCGCTTCGGGTGCGTCGGCTATTTTTTCACAGGGGTCTGCGTTGTTGCCATCTGCGGCCGCTTGACAAAGTAGATTTTTGGGTCGTCGACCACCCATGGCGTGCTCCACGTCTTGTCGTCGTCCTTCGTGCAGACGTTATAGAAAAACGTCTTAAGCCGCTCGGTGCGGTAGCCGTACGGAAACTGCGATGAGATGTGATCTTCTATCGTGAGATCATCGACACCGGGCTTCGCAAAATAATGCACCATTCCATCCGGGGAGAAGGAGAGGCCCAAGGTCCACCAGCCGGTTGTATCCATGCGAGGGCCGCGGATCTCGCCGCCGTTGCGGCCGCCTCGAATGCGGAGGTAGGCGCCATCCTGTTTGAATTTGCCGTCGTGGCTACTTTCAAAGCAGATGAACATCCCGGGCCAATATTCTTCCAAGCCCCAGCGACCGCGATCGGGATGATCCTCGCCGGTGATCGTGGCATGGGTGTAGCAACCGGTTCGGAAGCCGAACGACGGGCCCGTGCGGTTTTCCCACTGCTCGAAGGGCGGCAAGTAGACTCGCGTCACCACGCTGGGGCTATCTGCCACCGACAGTCCGCCCCCAAGTGTGCGCTGGGCGTTATAAATCAGATCGTCCTGCTCCATTTTGTAGCTGGGCCTGCCTGGAATTCCTGTATGCAGCGATGCGATCAAGAGCCCGTATTCGCTCCCTGCTAGCCCAGGACTCGGCAGCGGAATCCGCTTCACGACATCGGGGGTGCCTCGCTTCATGCCCTCAAACCACTTGCCGTTGACGCTCTTTCCAATGGGGCTGCGCACTCGCTTGTCCTGCTCTTCGGAGCTTTTGGGGTGGCGATAATTCCAGACCCATTTCTCGCTCTCAAAGTCGTCGCCCATATCCTTGGCAATCGATCCTGTGCCCGGCACCAACACGGGCTTCTTCGGCACAGGCGGCTTTGCGGCAACCGCAGCGGGTGCGGCCATCGTGTTGTCCATCACGGCAGCCAGCATGCCAACACCACAGGCTCCTGCAGCTATCCACCGACACGCCAGACTTGCCATTGATTGAGCCCCCAAAAAAAGAAAAATTTCCACCGAAGTCGCGGGCGGCCCGCACTCCAGAGGCTATCGACCTCCTGCCCCTCAGAATCGACACACAAGCGTTCACGCCGCGCTGGATGGGGATGGTCGACCGAGCCTACCCTCCCTGCCTCATCTGGCTGTCGTAGCCTGCTTGCGTGCCCCCCCTAAACCCACGCCTCCCCACATCAACGATTTGGATTGCCGAATTGTTATTCCCCGATTGTTATTCACGTCTCAAGGGATGCCGAAAAGATATCTGGCGGCAACGGCCTCCAAATGCCACAACCCATGCCTCGCAACGGGCGGGTGTATCAATCCCGCCAACTGACATCCCTGCTTCCCCTTCCATGGCCATTCGCATCACGATCTTCCTTGCATCCTTTCTCGCCGCAGCCTTTCTCGCCGTTCTGGTGGGACCCGGCCGCCTGCGCACAGGAACTTTCGCTCTGGCTGATGATGCCACAACCCAACCAAAATCTGCAGGATCGTTGCGCCGGTCACACATTCAATCCGCTGGTGAAGTGGCGGCCCTGAGCACAGAAACAAAAACGGACTTCGTAGGCGATGGTCTTCTCACATCGCGGGCATCAGAAGTACTTCGCTCCCAATTAGTTCTGGAGCGAGGCTCCGGCCTTGTGGTGGAATCAGTGACCCCTGGCACAGCAGCAGCGAAGGCCGGATTCAAACGGAACGACGTGATCGTTTCCATTGACGACCAGTTGCTTCTGTTTCCCGAGCAGCTCATCGCATTGCTGGAAGCCGCCGACAGTGCCCCGCTCGAATGCCGTGTCGTGAGAGGCGGGCAAACCATAAAAGTCCCCTTGCGATCAAACGCACAGCCCACTCGTGCTTCCACCGCCGACTCACTTCCAAGCACACGGGAACCCGAGAAAGCTGCCCGCATAGCTCCCACACAAACTGTTGAAACAACCCCTGCTCAGCAAACAGTGACAACACATAGATCGCCACCGAAAGCATCGGTAGGCAAAAGCCGTTTTACAAGTGGGCTCGTGACACAGTTCTCCAACGACACGCTGATCCAGCAGGATGCCGACTACCAGATCAAAGTCACCCGTGGCAGCGAGACACAACTCGTAGTCCAGGACAACCGTGGCCGAGTTGTCTTCAACAACACGATCGACACGCCAGAACAGCGCAGCCTCATGCCGACTCCCGTCCGCAGTCGGGTCGAGCATTTGGAGCGATTGCTGGCACATATGGCACAGCACGATTCCTCGGAAGAACGCCAACAACCGGGTGCTGCCGCGCGGCCACAGGCAACAAACCCATCGCCGGAAGCCTCGTCAACAAAACCCGCATTCGAAATTGGCTCGCTCGAAATCGCCCCCATCCAACTTCGATAGGGTCGCTCTTTCCGCTGCAGCGTGGGCTTAAAAAGGCGTTGCATCGCGGGCAGGTTATGATGCTTTGCTGTCGATCACTGCTTGCTCAATCGAAATCCCATGCCCGAATCACAAGTCCCGTTTCGCGTGTTGGTCATTGAAGATGACGAAGCCGCACGATCGGCCACCGCTGGGGCATTGCGGGAACACAAGCACACCGTCTTCGAAGCCGCCGATGGCGCAGCAGGCCTCGAGATAGCCACAACCGAAATGCTCGACGCCATCGTGCTCGACCTGATGCTTCCGCGCATGGACGGGATCGCCCTACTCGAGAAACTTCGACATCGAAGCGCGATCCCAGTGATTATTACTTCCGCGAAACAAACAGAAAACGATCGGGTGAATTTACTCGACATGGGTGCTGATGACTACCTCACCAAACCGTTTACTGTCCGGGAGCTTCTCGCTCGGCTTCGCGCCATCGTTCGGCGGACAGAAGGCGATACAACTTCCGTGATTACGATCGGCGATCTGGCAATCGACTGCCGTGCGAAAAAAGTCTCGCGTGGCGCAGAATCGATTGCACTCACGGCCATGGAGTTTGAGGTCCTTGCCATCCTGGCAAAACATAAGGGACGGATTGTCTCGCGTGCCCTTCTGAAGAAGGCCATTTATCCCAATGGTAGCGAGCAGGTGAGTAACGTTGTCGATGTATTCGTTCTGCGACTGCGCCGGAAGCTTGGCAACGATCTGATTACCACACGCCGTGGACAAGGATTCGTGATCGACCGGCAGGACAATGAGTCGCAT
>CAIRDU010000056.1 GCA_903877395.1 uncultured Planctomycetaceae bacterium | reverse complement strand
GTGCTTCATCATCACACAACTTCGCGATCGACGCGGCCGAACTCTCGGGCAATCTGATTGCAGCGGGGTCGCCGCTATCGATCACTGTGACCACCAGTCGCACCGGGCCAGATGCCAATCGTGCAGTCACCGTGGAGATGCTCAACGCTGATGGCCAGTATGCGAGGCGCGCGATCAAGCCGGTTGCCTGGAAGCAGGGGGCTCTTGGTCAAGTCGATTTTGAGATCGCCGGCCTCGAGCCTGGCGTGCGCCAGGGCCGCGTTGTGATCGACGGCTCGGATGATCTCGAGGCAGATAATATTCGCTCGTTTACCGTCGAGGTGGGGACGCCCGCCCGCGTGCTCGTGGCAGCGCCGGCTCCCGTAGAACGCACCGGATTGTTTCTGATGCAGGCTATTTCACCAGCTGCGCTTCGAATATCGGGTAAGGCAAAGTTTGTTGCCACGCTGATCGACACCGCACAACTGGAAGCTACTTCGTGGGACGGCGTGAGCGGAATCGTGCTGGTGGATCCGCCGCCGCTGCCAGCACGCTTGTGGGAGTTGCTCGGTCAATGGGTGGCCGGCGGCCGGGGGCTAGTCGTGTGGCTTGGGCCTCGGGCCGTTGGATCCCAGTCCGTTGCGGGCGTGGTGCCGTTCAATTCAGAGATGTCGCAGAACGTGTTGGGCGGCCGGATTGTGCGAGTGTGGCGCAGCCCAGACGGCAGCAACTTTCTCAGCCCATCATCGCTTGACCACCCGATCCTGGCGGCTTTTCGTCGCGTGGGAGACGCGGTGCCTTGGCAGGATTTTCCGGTGCAGCGGCACTGGGAGTTTGAGCCGTTGAATTCTCCTGTACACGCTGGAGGCGGGACTGAGCCTGGCGCATCCGATGCGACTGCCGCCCTTCCAGTTGCCGCTTATCGCAACGGATTGCCCGCTCTTCTGGAACATCGCGTGGGGCAGGGAACTGTTATCACAATCACCACCCCAGTTTCCCAGTCGGCCGGTGATCCCGATGCGTGGAACACGCTGGCCACAGGCTTTGAGCCTTGGCCATTTGTGATGCTGGCCAACGAAACCTTGCTCTGTGCGATCGACACAGCAGACGAACGCAACATTATCGCAGGCAGACCAGCTGTGATCCATCTGGCGAAGCGAGATGTGCCAGCTGCGTTTGTACGAACGCCGGGAGGAGACGACTTTCCTGTCGCAGTTGATCAAAAGCGAAGCACGATCACCGTCACGGCAACGCAGGTGCCTGGCAACTATACAATTCGTTCTGGCGGCGAGATCGGCGGACTTTCCACGGGTTTTAGCGCAAATCTGGATGCATCAGCGACTGACGTAACTCGGCTCAGAGAGGATTCGCTGGCAATCATATTTGGTGCCAGCCAGCGGATGGCTCGCACGGAAGCGGATCTTGTGCGCGACGTCAACCTCGAACGCATTGGTGCAGAACTGGGCGGTTGGGTCATCATGCTTGCGGCGCTGGTGATGGCCGGCGATTGGATTGTGGCCAACCGATTTTACGCCCCTCGCGACGACTCGGCTCCAACGCTGGGGCCTGCGGCCGCGTTTGCTGGGTCGGCATCGTCACCAGACGCTTCGCCAGTGCTGTCTGTACCGCCGCCACTGCCGCAGGCAACAGGGCAGCCACCGCCGCTGTCTGCGATGGAAGAGGCGAGCGCATGATTGTCATGAGTGCCATGATCGCTGTAGAGGATGTTGCGATCAACTTCGATCCTGTCGGATCGTGGCTGCTTGTCGGCATGGTGGCATTGGCACTGGCCGCAGTGCTGCTTGCATGTGCTCCCGACCCGTCGCGGGTGTCTGGCCGTGGGCGAATGCTCCTTGTATTGCTTCGATTGGGGGCGTTTCTGGCACTTGTAGCATGTCTGCTGCGGCCTACATTTGTTTCGAGCACCAAGGCTCGGCAGCAGGGAACGGTGATCGTGTTGGCAGATGTGTCTGAGAGCATGTCAGTGGCTGATGGCCCCAATGGCCGCACCCGCTGGCAGGAAGTCATAGATGCATTGGCTGCAGCAAAGCCGGCCGCGATGGACCTAGTTGCCGAAGGCGACTTCGACATTGCCCTCTGGCGATTCGACCGCGAGACGCAGGCCGTCATTGCAAAACCAGAGGATCCTCTCGCGATTGGTAAGTGGCAAGACAGACCTTCAAAAGATGAAACGGCGATCGGCGCAGCAATCGACGACAGCGTGCGGGCCAGTGCCGGGAAAAATCTGGCCGGTATCATCGTACTGAGCGACGGAGCGCAGCACGCCTATCCGCCCCGAGATATGCCGCCGCAATCGGCGGCACGCAAGGTGGGGGATGCGGGCGTGCCGCTGTGGAGCATCACGTTTGGCCAGCAGCGAGGCACAGGTCAGGGCCGCGATGCCGCAATTTCAAATCTGGCAGTCGCCGAGACGGTGTATCTCAAAAATGCGCTAGAGGTTGCGGGCCGTGTGCGGTTGGACGGATTGGGCGACCGCCAAGTCGTAGTCAAACTGATGGCTGAAAATAACGTGGGCGATATGGAGGAGGTCTCGCGCACGACGGTGCGGGGCGCGGCACAAGGGGCCGAAGAGGCCGTACAATTGGCGTGGACGCCGCAGAGTCTTGGTGAACGCAAAGTATCGCTCGTGGTCGACCCACAAGAGGGAGAAGTGGTCCTCATCAACAACGAACTCTCTACGTTTGTAGAAGTGATCGACGGAGGACTGCGAGTGCTCTATCTCGAAGGGGCCTTACGGGTCGAGCAGAGATTTCTCCGTCGAGTGCTCTCGGCGAGTCCAGACATGCAGGTTGATTTTCAGTGGATTGATTCCAGCCGACGCGAGGAATGGCCGGTGGATATCGGTGCGACATTGGCCCACGACTACAACGTGTTTGTGATCGGCGACCTTGCTGCGGCCGCACTCAGACCGAATGACGTGCAGGCCATTCGAAAGAAGGTGGAGAGCGGCGCAGGAATCGCACTGCTCGGCGGCTTTCAGTCGTTTGAGGCAGGTGGCTGGGGGGATTCGGAACTGCGGCCGCTGCTCCCGTTTGAGCCCGACAGGTTAGCGAGGCAGCCTTTTGACGAACCGATGCGAGCGGGGCTGCATCTCAAGGGGCCGCTCCAGATGCTGCCCGATCCGAGGTTCGGCTCGCTCTCCATATTGCGACTGGGCAGGAATGATCAGGAGTCGCGTGCTGCATGGCAGGCATTACCAGCCCTCGAGGGTGCCAACGACCTTGGCCGATTGGTGCCGACAGCCAAGCCGCTAGCGGTGTCGGCTGAGGGTCAGCCGCTCTTGGTGGCGAGGGAATTTGGCGAGGGAAGAGTGCTTGCTTTTGCCCCCGATTCCACCTGGCGTTGGGTGATGCAGGGAGCAGGCGAGCAACACCGTCGTTTCTGGCGGCAGTTGATTCTCTGGCTCGCGAAGCAAGACGACACCGAGAAAGACTCGCTCTGGGTGCGGTTGGCGCAGCGGCGAGTGTCGCCAGGAACAACGCTTGCTTTTGATGTGGGGCTGGCACAACCGGATGGCACCGCGATCATCGACGCGGCGATGGAAGCTGTTGTGATTTCGCCTGCTGGGCAGTCGCGCACCGTCCGTCTATCGAAGCGGGGGGAGACTTTTTCGGGATCGCTGACCGAGTTTTCCGAACCAGGAGACTGGAAAATCGTCGTGAAAGCGACGCGGCCAAGCAAGGCCACGCCTCTGCAACGTTCTGCACGTTTTACCGTGGTCCGTCAGGATCTTGAACTGGCCAACCCGCTGGCCAACCCACTGCTCATGCGGCAACTTTCAGAGGCAACTGACGGTGGCGTGCGATCCCCAGAGGAGATCCCCAATATCCTCGCGGAGATCAAAGGCAAGCCAGCGGCCTTCGAAACATTAGAGCAGTGGTCGTATACTCCGTGGGATAAGTGGCCGATGTTTCTGCTGATGGCGGGCTTGATGTCGGCGGAGTGGTTTTTCCGCAAGCGATGGGGCCTCGTGTAGAAACGCCTTTTCAGCCCTCGCGTTGTCCTTCAT
>CAIRDU010000055.1 GCA_903877395.1 uncultured Planctomycetaceae bacterium | reverse complement strand
CGATTTAGCGAGCCGTTTACCGGCGAGAACCACTACGAGCCACTGCGGTACGCGATGACGTACTATAGGCGGAGCCACCCACCGTCGATTCTGGATCGTCGGCGGGATGCTTGAACCCTTGCCTTCGCATCGTAGGTCGCCCGCATGGGCGGAGACACCTGTGCATCGACTCAGTACGCTGCTGAACCCGGCTCGCGGCGATCGTGGGTCGGCGGGGAACAGGATCCATGCACCGCAACCCGCGTGGGAAACTTCCGCATGAGTTCCAATCGCTCGACCATTCTCGTGATCTGTCAGGTCTTCGAGCCCGACCCCGCGGCCGTTGGCCAGCAAGTTGCCGACGTGGCGCGCGAGATGGCCCGCCGGGGCTGGCGTGTGGTTGTCTACACATCTGCCCGCGGCTACGAGGATTCCTCCATCTGCTACCCGCGGCGCGAGGAACGAGACGGCGTGACGATCCGGCGACTCCCGTTTTCGAGTTTTGGTAAACGTTCTATCGCGGAACGCCTGATCGCTCAAATGCTCTTTATGGCCCAAGCCATGTTTTGGGGTGTCTGGACGTGCGGCCTCGATGCGGTGCTCGTGAGCACGAGCCCGCCTTTCGCTGGATTTGGCGGCGCGATCCTTGCGACGTTCCGCCGCGTCCCGTTCATTTGGTGGGTGATGGATGTCAATCCCGACCAGATCATTGTCGCCGGTACACTTTCCAACCGATCCATGTTTGTGCGGGTGTTTCGCTGGATGAATCGGTTCACGCTGGCCCGTGCGGCGTCCGTGATCGCGCTCGACCGCTTCATGGCCGAGCGGATCCGCGGCCAAGCAGGCGTCCCAATCACGGTGGAAGTCGTGCCGCCGTGGGCCAAGACCGACGTCGGCCAGGTGCCGCAGGAGGAGGCCCTCGGCTTCCGCCGGGCTCATAAACTAGAGAAGGCCTTCGTGGTCATGTACTCAGGAAACCACGCGATTCAACATCCGTTGGAGACCCTACTCGACGCCGCCAGGCGTCTGGAGCACGATCCGAGGTTCGTGTTCGTCTTCATCGGCGGCGGTGCAGGCAAGGCGGCGGTGGAGGCACGGATCGCCGAAGGCATGAAGAACCTCCGTTCCCTTCCTTTCCAGCCCCTCGACAGTCTGCGGTTAAGCCTCGGCGCTGCGGACCTGCACGTCGTGAGCATGGGAGACGAGGTGGTGGGCATCGTCCATCCCTGCAAGATCTACGGCGCAATGGCGGTTGGCAGACCGATTCTATTCTTTGGTCCCGACCGTTCCCACGGCGGCGAGATTATTCACGACCACGACATCGGCTGGAACGTGTCCCACGGTGACGTAGATGCGGCCGTGAAAGCGATCACAGCGGCCGCCGCAATGGCAACAGCCGACCTCGCCCACCTCGGCGACAACGCAGCGGTCGCCGTTGCGGCCGACTTTGACCCTAACCGCCTTTGGGGCCGGGTCTGCGACATCATCGAGAAGTCGAGCGAACCTTGGCCTCGAAACATTAAACCAACCTGACATTCACTCCGTGGCAAACTGCTGTAGTCGGCGACGTTTGGTGCCCCGCGCACCGAAGTTAAGGAAATAGAGCAATGCGGGAACTTCGATTCTTTCAGGCGAATTAGAACCATAATACAGTCTGCGGCTGCACGGGAACTCTTTAGCTGAAGCGGTTGGAGTTGATCGTGGATTCAATTGCCTCGGTAAATCCTGCCAACATCGAGTCGATCGTAAATTTTTGCGCAACGAGTTCACGTATTTCGCCACCCCGCAAGCCCCATTCCTGTCGTCCATTAACCACTTCTACAAGGGACCT
>CAIRDU010000054.1 GCA_903877395.1 uncultured Planctomycetaceae bacterium | reverse complement strand
GAACTGAAGAGCCCCCCCAGTGTGGTAGGACTCTGGAGCGTTACAACCTGTGCGCCAAGGCTTGAGTAGTCGGTTGCGTTGCACGACAAGATCACAATTTGAAGCCCGCGGGATGCGCCGAAATCGAGCATTCGCTGCAGTTCGCGGATGCGGTGCGGATCCGAGTTCACAAACGCATCGTCGAACACAACAGGGAGGCACCCGCCGTGGTCTTCAGCGAGGAGTTCTGCCATGGCTAAGCGAAACGCTGCCGCAACCTGTTCGCGTGCCCCGCCACTGAGTTGCGGAAACTTGAAAGGAATACTCCCAAAAGCGGGCCGAGAGATTGTGAGGTCGCTGAACGTGCCGTCGCGGAAATCCACCGACATGCAAGCGTCTGTGCCGTAGAGTCGCTTGAGATACTCGGAAACTCGGTTCTTCAGTGGCTCTACAAACTTGTCTTGCACGGCAGTTCGCTGCTCCTCGAAGAGTGATTTCAGCAGGCGAAAGGCCTCCGCGTCTTCCAGTCGCTGCGCATGATGTTCTGAAGCACTTGTCATCTCGGCATCGGCGTGTGTCAGATCACCTTGCGGATCAACCGTACCGGTGAGTTGCAGGCGGCCCATCGCGACTTGCTGCTTCGTTTCCGAGTTCTGCTTCTGCTCCAGCAGCGTGTTAACGGCGCGGTCGAGGCGAACGGCGTCTTCCTCAAGGCTTTCAGGGCGCATGCTGTGGAGGCGTTGGCACGTTGCCTCGTGCTTCTCGCGGGCAATCCGGCTGGCCTGTTCCAGTTGGTGCAACTGCCCCCCGCGATCCTCGCCAAAACGATCGACATCAACCGCCTTTTTAGTCTTGAGCGATTGGATTTCGGCGCGGTGTGAGTGGATACAATTTTCCGCCGATGACCGTGCCGCAGCCGCGCGATCCAGCACCTCTTTTGCAGCGTTTAGATTTGCATTGGCAGATGACGCCGCTGCCACGAGGAGATGGCTCTGCTCCTCTGCTTCTTTTTTGAATGCTTCCGCTTCGCTCAGGTTGGCAGGCCGCACGTATCCAGCGGGAGAGCGACGCAGGATCTCCGCCGCGAGGCCAGCGAGTTTGTGCTCCAGCATTTCTAATTCACGACCGGGTATATCTCCGCCTAGGCCGGCGATCGAAAGCTCCTTGGCCCGGATGTCAAAATCCAGCGACTGCCGTGTGGCGCAGGCTTGCACGGCTGCTTCGAGGCTGCCCAGCCCAAGGGCGGAAAGCCTGCCCCTCAGGCTGGCCAAAGAGTCATCGCGTTGCTGGGTGGCCTCGGCCAGCGACCGGCCGCCGCCCGGCACAATTCGAAGGCACGTGCCTTCGCCAACGGAGATGTCTGTTTCAGTAGTAATGATTTCTGCGGTGCCCGGACCAATCAACTTCTTGCCCAGCCGAATCGGCTGGTACCCGGCGATCACCTCAATTCGTGTTGCTATCGCATGGAGCGTGGAAGATGCATTCTCGTGCAATCGGTCCAGAGCGTTGAGTTGCGAGAGGTCCTCCGGCAACACCGAAGGCAGATCGCGGCTTGCTGTGCGAAGGAGCTCCACGTCGGTGCGCAGCGTACGGATGTCGCTGCACCTGCCTCCCAAGCCGAGCTGTTCGATCTTGAGTCGCTCGAACTGCTCGCACATCCCAGAGAGTTCTACGGCATGGGCGACATCGGCCTGCTTTAAAACTGCTTCGCCCACCGCTTCCATGGCCGCCGAAAACCGGACGATGAAGCTTGCCTCAGTTTCAATCGCAGTGGCCAGTTTGGTTTCGGCAGGGGCCATCTGCTCCAGAAGCGTCTGGATTTGTCGGTCACATGCGGTGATCTCGTCGTTGACTCTCTGCAATTGGCAGTAGGCCTCATCGGTAGCCGCTGCCGCCCGCTTCTCATCGCCTTCCAGAACCAACATCGCCGCGACTTGCTTGAGTTTGCCCTTTACTGTTTCGAGTTCATCTCGAGTGGCTGTGATGCTCGCGTTGCAACTTGCGATGATAGTTTCGGCGGTGTCGATATCCTGAACGGCCAGTTCGAGGGCCTCCCAGGTCGAAAGAGCACTGGCTTGAGCCACCGTCGCTTGCGTGAGGGCGCTGGCTGCAATGGCCAGCGGAGAGTCTGCTCGCGGCGATCCGCTGTTTGTGAAAATGCCTGTGCAGTGATTTGCAACCGCTTCAAATACCTTGTTGTCCAGCGGGGAGAATAGCACGCCGCCACACTCGAGTTGGCCCAGTCGCTCGCAGAGTTTGTCTTTGTGCTGAGTCTCGTTTGCAGAGAGAAGCGGATCGCTGCCAGAAACCCCTTGCCATACCCAGAGGTGCGCCCATTGGGATCGGATGCGGTCGATAAGCCCCCGGCCACGGGAAACTTCAGGAGATTGGCACAGCGAGTGAACCTTCTCTTCGGCCTCGCTGCCGCGAAGCGTGGTGCCACCGACCTCGGTCAGCATCGTGGTGGCGGTCGTCCCAGCCGTAAACTGTTTGGTAACCGCATAGCGTTTGCCGTCGGCCTCAAATGTGAGGGCGACGGTTGGATGTCCGCTGTGAAACTGCGACTGAAGTGATTGAAGCATCTCGCCAGTGACACGGCTTCGCAGAAACAAAGCGTGGTGAACCGCCTCGATGAGCGTGCTCTTGCCGCACTCGTTCGGGCCTCCGATGACCGTTCGACAGCCGTCGAATTCGACCGTGAGATCTTTGTGGATGCGGTAGTTCTTGAGAGTGACGGAGATGAGCTTCATGGATTTGTCTTAGCGGCAAAAGGAGTGAAGGAGGTTGAGCGATTTGCGAACAACTCGCCCCTCGTCGCCACTCTTGCTGAGCCGGGAGACGAGTTCGCGTGCCACGCCAGAAATAATTGGGTCACCAGGCCGGTTGATTAGGGCATCAATTTCGGCTTCCGAGGGCGCTAGTTCCACTCCATCATCGACCTTGAGGCGAAGAAGCCGTGCCTCCCACGATTCGAGAAAGTCATCCAGAGATTTTCTGGCTGCAAGCGAAAGACTGCCTTGGAGTCCGAGCTTGACGAGGCTTTTATGCGAGCCCACCGCGTGCGTCCACTGGGTCAGGGTTTCGTTTAATCGGCTGGGGCCATTCTCGTCGAGCGTTACGTCGTGCGCAAGCCACTGCAATTGGCCTGTAGGCACGGGTTCCACCCGAGGCGGTTGGCCGCGGCCAACCATCGCGCAGGCCACGTGCCCGGGCAGTTGCTGCGATTTTGGAAACCGATCGATTTCGTGGCTACCTGAAAACCATGCCTTCTGACCCACGTCCACAAAGCCGTGCCAATCCCCCAACGCCACGTAGTCGACCTCGTCCACGGGTAGTCGGCACAGATCGATGAAGTTGGGCTGCCCCTGCTCCTCGTCGTCAGCCTCCCCCGAGAAATGCTGCGTGCTGCCGTGTGCAATCACGATACGAGGCTTGGTGGAATCGCTGCTAAAATCGAAACTGCGGATCCATGCCGTGGGGTCTTCGGCCTCGTGCCGCCGCAGCAGCGGGCACGGCAGGAGCACAGCCTCGTCAATCTCAACAGGCTTGCGGGCAAGGAGCATGTGAAAGTTTGGCGCGAGTTGTGCTCGTTCTCGCAGGAAGTATTCCTGTTCCCAGAAGCTGTCGTGTCCACCGTGATCGTGGTTTCCTGGAATCGCGTAGACGGGCACTCCCAGCGAACCAATCGCCTCGCACGCCGCAGACACAGTCGGCCTAGTAGGCGTTGGTGAATCGAACAGATCCCCCGCCACAACAACGAACTGGGCATTTCGCTGCCGCACCACATCGCCGATTCGACGGACAGCATCGACCCGCTCCTGTTGGACGCGAGCCCGCTTCTGTTGGTCTTGAATACCGGCAAACGGTTTGCCGAGTTGCCAGTCTGCCGTGTGAATAAGAGTGATCATAGTGCCCTGTGTTGTACGCTCACGCCTGCATTGTGCGCCAATGCCGTTGCGAGCATATCGTAAACGCCACAAGTTTCAGTCGCCCCAAGGGCATCGGGGCCACCCAATCGGGCTAGGCTACACCCCTTCGTTCAGGTGGGCAATCCTCGGTAGGGTGGCTGATCGCTGGAGTCGCACATTGAAAATCTCAACAGGCCAAATGAATCGGTTTTATGACACACGGGACTACTACTGAAAGATTGAAAACACTTCGGATTCATGCTAGAATATCAAAGTGGAAGGTTAGAAGTATCCGATCTTATGAATCGAGTCGGCCCTCGTGGTCGCTCGTGCCAACCTCGCGAAAGCACAAGGTGGTTACTCGCTCTGGCAACAGTGCGG
>CAIRDU010000053.1 GCA_903877395.1 uncultured Planctomycetaceae bacterium | reverse complement strand
CACCAAGCCCGAAGCCACCAAGCCCGAAGCCGCCAAGCCCGAAGCCGCCAAGCCTGGAGCCGTCAAGCCTGGAGCCGTCAAGCCTGGAGAAAAAAAGTAACGCTCGCTATTCTCTCAACCCTCGAAAGGAATCGTGTGTCATGTTTGTCGTGTTCGTTCGCGCGTGTGCTTGGTTAGTCGGTGGTGCCTTCATCTTGGCAACTGGGTTTGTAGTTGGAACGAAAACAGCTTCGATTGCATCGACTCCCGCTGGGCAGGTGCCCAAGGTGTTTGCCGTGACATCCCTAGCCGATGAGTCGTTTGCGATTTGTACGGCGCCGATCGATGGCAACGTCGAAGGGTTCTTCATGCTCGATTTTGAGACGGGCGATCTGTCTGGCGGTGTGCTCAATGCCGCCACTTCAAAGTTTGCGGTGGCTTATAAATACAATGTGCTCAAAGACTTGGGCTTCAAGGCAGGACAAGCCAAGAATCCAAAGTTTTTGTTGATTTCGGGCTTGGGCGAAATGAGCCGTGGGCGAGGCATGCCGCTGGCTGGTTCGGTGCTCTATGTGACTGACTCATCAACCGGGACGACTGCCGCTTACGGCATCCCCTGGAACGGGCAGGCTGGCGGACCGGCGATGTCTGAGTTTGTGCTGCTGGATGTGGCACGGCCGCGAGGCGGTGGCGGCAAGGCCAAATAAATGACGAAGTCGATGACGGACATGCAGCCCGCTTCCAATCAGGCCGCGTCGCTGGCCATTACAGTCAATGGCGAATCGTACGCGGCAACCGCCGGATCCAGCGTGCTCGACCTTGTGGCGTCGCTGGGTTTTGCTGGGCGGCCGCTGGCCGTTGAAGTGAATGAGCAGATCGTGCCGCGAGCCCACTTGGGAGGCTGCCTGCTGCAAGCCAGCGATCGCATTGAGATCGTCACGCTCGTGGGCGGCGGTTGACTGGCTTGTGTTTTCACTGCTGCGCGGTATCTCTTGTTGATTCTCGCCCTCAATGCACGCCAACCTGACCGCTGACAACCCGATGATCACTCCCGCCATATCCACAGCACGTTCGGCCAACGATTCCGAGGCGATCGAGCCTGCCGACGGCAAGCTTCATGTCGGCGGCGTATCGCTTGCCAGCCGTCTGGTTGTGGGCACAGGAAAATATGCCAGCTACGCGGAGATGGCAAAATGCCTCGATGCCTCTGGCACCGATTGCGTGACCGTTGCAGTGCGTCGCGAGCGACTGGTCAACGCGGCCGGCCAAAACATCCTCGACCACATCGATGCGTCTCGCTATACGCTCCTGCCCAATACAGCCGGTTGTTTTACGGCCGACGATGCCGTTCGCGTGGCGAGGCTGGGACGCGAGTTATTGCGAGACATCGGCAACGCCGGATCGGAGTGGGTGAAGTTGGAGGTACTTGGCGATACCCGCACGCTCCTGCCAGATCCGGTGGGCACGCTGGAGGCCACAGCCCGATTGGTGGCCGATGGCTTTTCGGTGCTCGTCTATTCAAGCGACGATCCCGTCATTGCCAAACGCCTCAAGGATCTCGGTGCGGCCAGCGTGATGCCCGCAGGCAGCCCGATCGGTTCGGGACAAGGCATTCTCAACGCCAATAACCTCCGCATCTGCATAGAGTATTTGAAGGACGGCGATCCCAACTACCCAGTCATTGTGGATGCGGGTGTAGGCACAGCCAGCGATGTGGCTGCAGCGATGGAACTGGGTGTAGATGGAGTCCTGCTGAATACTGCGATTGCGCACGCCCAGCATCCGCTGCTTATGGCCCAAGCGATGCGGGCAGCGTGCTACGCTGGACGTCAAGCGTTTCTGGCAGGTCGGATTGCAAAGCGGCTCTATGCCACGGCTTCCAGCCCGACCGAGGGCACGATTCGTTCTGCTCAGAGCCCCACCAAGACAGTTTAGGTTTCCCACGGATACACGATCTGCTTCGCGCCATGCGCTTTTTCAGACCCTCAGGACACCCATCGCATGCTCGCCAAACGCATCATTCCCTGCCTCGACGTGGAGCAAGGCCGCGTCGTCAAGGGAACGCGATTTCTGGATCTCATCGATGCCGGCGATCCGGTTGCCGTGGCGGCTCGCTATGAAGCCGAGGGGGCCGATGAATTGGTGTTTCTCGATATCACGGCCAGCCACGAAGGCAGGGCCATCATGCTCGACGTTGTGCGGCGTGTGTCGGAAACGATCTTCATGCCGTTCACGGTGGGGGGCGGCATCCGGACGCTCGAAGATGCCTGCCAACTCATTCAGGCCGGTGCGGAAAAAGTGAGCATCAACTCAGCCGCCGTGCGCACGCCCGAGTTGGTGACGGCTGTGGCCGATCGGCTAGGCAGCTGCGCCACCGTTGTGAATATCGATCCCAAGCGAGTGTGGCGGGACGGCCGCGAGATGTGGGAGGTGTTTGTGAGCGGCGGCCGAGTGGCCACAGGACTCGAGGCCGTGGCATGGGCCAGGCAGGTGGAGTTGCTGGGTGCAGGCGAGATTGTGCTGACCTGCATGGATCGCGACGGCACTCGCGACGGCTACGATCTAGAGATCACTGCAGCCGTAAGCCGAGCCGTTGGGATTCCGGTCGTGGCCAGCGGCGGCGCCGGCAAACCCGAGCATTTGGCCGATGTCATCCAGCATGGCGGGGCCGATGCGGCCCTAGCGGCTGGCATCTTCCACTTCCGAGAGTGTACGATTCAAGAAGTTAAGGAACTTTTTTTGAAACGGGGCATTCCCGTTCGCCCGACCACGATCGTGCCCACCGACACACCCTAGCCCACTGGCCGGCTGCCCTTCAGTCTTTTTCACTCATCGCCTTGAAGTCGGGATCGCTCCCACTGCCCGCAGCCCTCCCATGGCCACACCTCACCCACAACCCAGCGATGTAAAATCAAACGGCTCTGGCGGAGCCCCTGCGGCGGCACGGCCAGCTTCCGAGATCGGCAGGCTGCTGGAGGCACTCGTCAAACTCCAGGGCAGCGATCTTCATTTGAAAGTCGGCCAGCCCCCAATCATCCGCGTCAAGGGTGCGCTCCAGCCGCTCAAGTCACCCCGTATTGACGACGAGGAAATGAACCGGCTGTGCCTGCCAATGCTCGACGAGCGGCAGCGCAAAATCCTAGAGACCGATGGTGGCTGCGACTTCGCCTCCACCACTGTAGTGGACGGCGTCAAGTGGCGGTTTCGAGTGAACCTGCTCTACCAGCAGGGCTCGCTCGGCATGGTTGCCCGCCGCGTCAACAACACGATTCCCGATTTCAAAGGACTGTTTCTACCACCGGCAATCGAGCGGCTCTGCCAACTCGACCAAGGGATGGTTTTGCTGGCCGGCGTGACGGGCTCCGGCAAGAGCACCACGATCGGTTCGATGCTCAACTACATCAACCAAAACTACCGCAAGCACATCCTCACGCTCGAGGATCCGATCGAGTTTGTTTTTACGGAAGACAAGTGCCTAATCAACCAGCGCGAAGTGGGCACGGATGTGAAGACTTTCGAAATCGGGATGAAGCACGCCGTCCGCGAAGACCCAGACATCATCTTGGTTGGCGAGTTGCGAGACGTGGAAACCTTTAAAACGGCGATTCATGCTGCCGAAACTGGCCACCTCGTGTTTGGCACGATTCACGCGGCCAGCGCCGCCAGCACCATCACCCGCATTCTCGACCTCTTTCCGCAGGAGGAACACGCGGCCATTCGCAGTGCAATTGCCTTCAACATGAAAGGCATCGTGGCCCAAAAACTGCTGAAGTCAATCAAGCCTGGCGTGAGCCGAGTGCCGGTCTGCGAGGTGATGTTCTTTGATGTGTTGGTTCGGAAGTACGTGCTTGAAGAACAGGAACATCTCTTGGCCGACCACATCAAAAAATCATTTCGCGACGGCATGCAGGACTTTACAATGAGCCTCAAGAGCCTGATCGATCAAGGGCTGATCGATCGGCATGATGCACTCGAGATCGCGCCCAATCGAGAGGCGCTGACGATGGCCCTCAAGGGCATCGGGGTCACTTGATGAGATGCCGCGGCGGCCGGATCATGCGTGGATGGTATGCGTTGTTGCTGGGAGCCAGCCTTCCCGCCGCACAGGCATGGGCCGATGGGCCGTGGCCCACACCCAGCCCTGAGTGGCTCTCTCGTGGCACCGGAGGTGGGCTGGCGATCCTGCCGCTGGTGATCTGGTGGCTGTGGGTCGTGGGTTGGACGGCCACAAGCGACTGGGTCACTCGGGATAGCACGCAGCACAACATCCATCCGAATCTCTGGGGGGCGTTGGTGGCCTTTCCGTTTGTGGTTTTTGCTCTGCTGGCGTGGTGGATCCCGATGGCAATCGTGGGCTACTTTCTCATGGCCGCTGCCTGGCTCACGCCGGTGATCGTCTATAGCATGCTCCGCAACAAGCAGGTGCCACAATCGGAGCGGGTACTCACGCTGTGGCATGGCCGTCGAATCCTTGCCAGAATGCTGAGTCCGTTTGGGATTGAGATCAGCACATCGGCAGATGGTCAGTCAGAAATGCTCCCCACCGTTGTGCTCATGGGAGCCGGTGGAAAAACGCCCGACGAAAATACGGTGCGCAGCCAGCGGGCTGCAGCAATGCCCGGCTTCGAAGAGGCTCGCAAGTCGATGGTGGCGGCGGTTGTAGCACGGGCATCCAGCCTCACATTCTTGTGGACTCCGGCAGCAGTCAATGCGAGACACGAAGTGGATGGAGTCTGGGGCGTAGTGCGAGTGCTGCAATCTGTGCAGACTAAAAAAATGCCAGAGCTCTGGGGCGATGCTCCACCACTGGCCATTCCGCTGGGCGACTCCCTGCTCGCGGCGCTCAAGGTGCTTGCCGGCCTCGATCCGCACGATCGCCGCAGCAAGCAAACCGGCACATTTGCGATGCAAGTCGACGGGAAGCCCAGAAACTGTCGGCTGACAGCCCAGCGTGCTGCCTCCGGAGAGCAGTTGCTCGTGCAGGTCGAATCCAGCGGCCTCATCTATAGCAATGCTCGTGATGTGGGCATGCCACAGCCCATAGCGGATCGCATAAGAGAGTTGCTCTCGCTCGAAAATGGGCTGCTCGTGCTGTCGTCGCCGCCGGGATCCGGGCTCTCGACTACGTTTGACGTGGTGGTGCAGTCGGCCGACCGGTTGGTGCGAGATTTTATCTCGATTGAAGACGCTGCCTCACCGCCGCGAGAGATTCAAAACGTCAAGCCGATCCAATTCGACGCTCGGGCGGGCCGCACGCCTGTGGCCGTCTTGGATCTCGCCCTGCGGGACTATCCCCGTGCAATCATCACTCGTGACCTCCGCGATCGGGATCTCGCGGTCCAACTGGCCTCGCTGGCCGATCAACAGCAACTTGTAATCATCAGTCTCAAGGCAAACGACGCGGTCGAAGCGATCGCAAAACTCTTAGCCTGCGGCGTGCCGCATGAGCAGTTGGGCAGATCGCTCCTGGGCTCCCTCTCCCAGCGACTGGTGAGAAAACTCTGCCCAAAATGCCGCGACGAGTATCCAACGCCTCCCGAGTTTCTAGCCCGGCTCAGAAAAACACAGGAGCAACTGCCCCACCTACGCCGGGCCTCGCAGCACGGATGTAGGCTTTGCGTGGGCAGTAAATATTTTGGCCGCACTGCTATTTTTGAACTGGCCTCAGGGGCCACCATCAAGCAGTCGATTGCTCTCAAAGCCGATGCCAAGGTGCTCAAACAGGCCGCCATCAAGGATGGCATGCGGCCACTGCGGGATGACGGTATGCGGCTTGTGCTTGACGGCACAACATCGCTCGACGAAATGCAGAGAATTTTTGCAACGAAGGCTTCGACGTAATCCTGGAACGATTTCATGATCCTGAATCTTGTCTTGCTCATTGTGTTCATCGCCGTGACGCTCATGCTGACGCGGGAAGGACTCTGGACCGGATTGGTGACACTGCTCAATGTGCTGCTGGCAACCAGCGTTGCAACGGCGTGGTATGAGGTCTTGGCCAACTCTTTAGAGCGGTACCTGCCGTCGTATACCTATCTGCTGGATAGCCTTTCGATCTGGGCGATCTTCAGCGTGGTGTTGCTGGTGCTGCGGGAGGTCACCGACCGCACGTCGCGGACAAAAGTAAAATTCCTGCGGCAGGTGGAATTCATCGGGGCCCCAGCCATAGCGATGATCGTGGGCTGGTTGATGGTGGCGTTTACAGCGGCTTCGCTCCATACTGCAGCGGTGCCGCGAGACATCGTGCAGCCGACGCCGGAAAAGAATCTCTTCTTCGGCCTCGCACCCGACCGAAAGTGGCTGCAGTGGGTTCGAAATGCCTCTCGCAGCGGCCCGTTTGGCAGCCCAGACCACCCCTTTGATTCAGACGCTCGTTTTATTCTGAGGTATGCTGATCGACGGTTGAAGTTGGAGGGAGAAGAGGCATTGCGAGTACAATCGAAGTAATTCGATGTTTCTATGAACGCACTGGAAGAAACGGAAAGTAGCGCATCGTATCGGCCTGTCAGT
>CAIRDU010000052.1 GCA_903877395.1 uncultured Planctomycetaceae bacterium | reverse complement strand
TGGTGCCAGTACACACCGACGGCCGAGATCACAAGTCCACCGCACCAGCAGAGGGCAGAGACAACACCCGCTTTTCTCGGGCCGGCCCGCTCGAGCCATGTGCCGAAGATTGCGGCACTGGATCCGAGGAACACGAAAAAAAGAGTGTACAACCAGCCCAGAAGAGGTCTGTCCCAGTCGCAGGTTGTCGTAACGAGTTTTTCAAAGAACCCCATGCTGGCCGGGCATTGCACCGAACGTGTAATCCCGATTGCCTTGGTAAGAGGCAGCCAGAAAACAGAAAATCCGTAGGCCATCCCGATGCAGAGATGAATGCACAGGGCCGCAGGGGGGACAAGCCAGCGGTTGAAGCCTGGGGCCGCAATCGTTTTGTGCTTGGAGAGCAGATTGTTGAGCATGCCAGAAAAAGAATCTGCCTTCGATGATCTCATTCTACTCAACGGGGCACATCACTATGGATAGTTCCGAAAGAGACTCTCGGTAAGCCTCCGACTCGAGAGAGTGCCACGGATAGAGGCCGCCATCTTCCAACGTGAATACGCTGGGATTCACGATACTGGCACTTACTTCCTGCCGGGCTGATCTTGCTGAATCGTGCCGCTTCCAAATGGCTGGGAATTGCTGCGGGAGCCATCGGATCTCGTGGTAATCGTGCCCGAGCCAAACTTCTGCGTGTTGCCGGTGACCGTTTGCCCATTGCGCCCCTGCTCAGTTGTGATCGTGCCGGAGCCAAAAGGCCGCGTCTGACTGCTCGTGCCGTCGGACCACCTGGTGATTGTGCCGGAACCAAATTTCTGCGTGTTACCGGTAATTATCTTACCGTCGCGGCCTCGCTCAGTGGTAATGCTGCCGCTGCCAAACGGCTGGGTTCTGCTGCTGGAGCCATCCGAGCGATTGGTGATCGTGCCGGACCCGAACGCATGGGTGTTACCAGTACGCGGGCCAGTCATGCCGGCGCGAGGTGGCGTGGGCTCAGCGGCAAGGGCCAGCGAAAGCTCACCAGACCAGCCGATGAACAGGGCAACTGCTAGAGAAAGTGCTCCGGTAATCCGTTGCATCGATCGCGACACGTTCCAGCACCTAGTCTTAGAAAGACAGTGGACCGAATGAAGCAACTGCACCGGAAGAACTGGCCGACACAAAAAAATTGCCGTTTGTTTATCCAGCATTTACGGCACCTTTTGAAAAGGAAAGGAGAGACTCGCCTGAGCTGACCTCGCGGTTCCGACTGCCGCCGCTGCACGGCTCCAGCATACCATGCCTAGCCGAAAGTCTGCCGCCGCACGAAGCGGCAACCGTCGACCCTGAAAACCATCGGCGTTTTCAGCGGTCGACCAAGTGGACAAAGGTCATGGATGACTTTATCCACGGGCAGCTCGAGGGAGAGGGGGGCACCGCCGTTTGGCTGGGTTGAACCAACCCCATCCCAGACTCGTAGAAGCAAAAGGCACAAACATTTTCCCGAGGCTCAAACAGCATTCGAGCACGAGAGGCATCCATGGTCGCTGCAAACAAGAATCTCCTGAAGTTGATCCGATCTCTTGCCGTCGGGGACGAATTGCGTGCCATGCGTTTGCGCGGAAGGCTCGTGGTGCCATACATACAATCCTCTTCAGGTCAATCGCAGCACGCGCCTAGCAAGCAGGATCTTCCCCAGAATGCATCGGGGAAGGATCGCGGGAGAAAACCGCGGGGCTAACCGTCAGACTCTCTGCGTATTTCCTTGGACGTGCCGCGGCCAATACGGGCAATGCCTGCATCCGCTGCCGCAGCAAGAGCCTCGCTTTAGATGATGGGCCTCGGTAAAGACAAGCAAGCCATTCTCGATAAAGAACTCCTGCGACTGCATCTCAGGGCCGACCGGCGTTGGAGCATGGCAGTCGTCGGGTGCTTCGTCGATCGAGTGGGGCATGTGCGACATGGGGAACACGTAGGCCAATCGTTTAAAGATGATCTTTCCTGATAGCCACCGCAGGCTACATGCCGTATGGAAAATCAGCGTGTTCGGTGATGCCACTCGCACGGATCGGTACAAGGGCCTTGGCGTATGCAAGCAGCATTGTCAGGGCGAAGTCGATTCGCTTTCGGAGCCACGCATCGCGTTCGCCTGCCGGCGTTTCCCCGGCAAGCACGTCGGCTACGTCTTGCACCAGAACATGCTCGGGAATGTAGAGCAGTCGGCTGTTTTTATAACCGCTGGTGCGAAGTTCATTCACCGGATAACTGCCTCCACGACTCGCCGACACCGCCACGATGAGAGCCGGTTTATGCCCCACCTCTTTTGGCCCGGCAAATAGCAGTAGATTCTTGAGCCCCGGCGGCACCATGCCGGCCCACTCGGGAGCCACGATCACGAATCCATCCGCCTTCCGCATGCAGTCGCGGTAGGGCTTCCACTGCATGGCCAATGGGCTATCACCCTGCCATACCGATTCGTCCCACAGGGGGAGTGGATTCCCGGAGAGGTCAATCGTGTCGACCCCAACAGCAGAATCGAGGCGAACGAGATTCTTTGCAATGAAATCCCCGACCCGGCTCGACTCACTTGCCTTCCGGTGACTCCCGACAACGACTGCAATCTGCATAGCTACATCCTCACAATAAAATGCAACGGAAACCATTGACACAGAAACTATGCTCGCGCCATACCGTACACCCTCACCTGATCGAGGCGATTCGTCCAGAGCACTTGCGTCAACGCGGATTGCTTCCGCGTGGCAAAAGCAAGTGCATCACTTGTACGCTGGATTGCTAGGCTATCCCACTCACAGATCGTCGACTGGAGTGCCAGTGGCCCATTGTAGCCAACGGGGCCCTCCGCGATCTAGCTGCGCATTCTTTTCAACTTCTTCCACCGCCAAGCACACACTCCACGAACCGATGCACCCATCTGCCCTGCCAACTGACACACTGCTGCGAGACTGCGACGAAACACGGACTCGCAGGAGTGGCCCTGGGGGCCAGCATCGTAACAAAGTGGAAACGGCTGTTGTGCTCCTGCATCGGCCCACCATGCTTTTGGCACAGGCCTCCGAGCGGCGGTCGCAATCCCAGAATCGCGGGGTGGCCCTGAAACGGCTTCGGCTCCGCCTAGCGATTGAATACCGCACGCAACCCGAGGCGAATGGACCATCGCCATTGTGGCTGGCCAGAACGCGAGGACGGCAAATCGTGGTCGCAAAAGACCACGACGACTACTCGGCCCTGATTGCCGAAGCCCTCGATCACCTGCAGACATCCCGCTGGGAAATGGCCACCGTGGCAGCCTCGCTTGGAGTGAGCACATCGCAGTTGATCAAACTCTTTCGAAAGGTGCCGGCGGTATGGGTGGGAGTGAACAGGCTTCGCACCGATGCAGCATCCCACCCAACGCCACCCGAGTGAGAGCGTGAGGCCAAATGCCTCGTTTTGCTACGATACTGCGCAGGGCGATGAAACATTTGCTTTACCCAGAAACCGCAGGCCAATCGCATGCCAACTATCTATTACAGCCCCAGTTATGTGGCTGCAGAGCATGCGTTTTCAACGACTCGCAAGGCTGGGTGGGTGGCGGATTCGCTCCAACAATCGCCCATCGAAGGCATCTTGATCCAGCCGCCCGAGCCGCTCACATGCGAGCAACTCCTCACCGTGCACAGCAACGAATACGTTCAGGCCGTCGCCACCGGTATTCCGCGGTCGCGGGCATCCTCGCAGGGTTTTGAGTGGGGGCCCCAACTCTTGCCGGCTGTGCTGGCCAGCAACGGTGGAGTTGTGGCGGCTGCCCTCCAGGCTTTAAAGGCAGGCGTATCTGGCTCCCTCTCAAGCGGTCTGCATCATGCCCATCGGAATTGGGGCTCAGGATTTTGTACGTTTAACGGGCTGGCGATTGCTGCGCACCGAGCCCTCGAAGCCGGGGCCGAGTCTGTCTTGATTCTAGACCTCGATGCTCACTGCGGCGGAGGCACTGCGGCGATCATTCAAAGCGAACCTCGTATCAAGCAAGTGGATGTGTCGGTATGCGAGTTTGATGAGTATGCAGACACAATCAACTCGACACTCACGATGGTGGACGGCGTGAAGTATCTAGCCACCATCGAAAGAGTGCTGGCAAAATGCGAGGCTCAGACATTCGATTTGTGCCTTTACAACGCCGGCATGGACCCGTTCAAGGATGACGTCCAGGGCGGTGTCGCCGGCATCACGATGCCCGTCTTAGCACGCCGCGAAGCGTTGGTGTTTGACTGGTGCCGTGGCAGGCAGTTGCCGGTGGCTTTTGTATTGGCCGGTGGCTACGTGGGCGGCGACGTTGATGTGCCAACGCTCGTCGGCCTGCATCGGCTCACACTTCAAGCTGCC
>CAIRDU010000051.1 GCA_903877395.1 uncultured Planctomycetaceae bacterium | reverse complement strand
CGGCAGGCAACAAGGGCCCGACCGCGGTGACCGGGGCCACGGTCATCGACACGCTGCCCGCAGGCCTTTCTGGCGCGACCTGGACGGCGACCTACAGCGGCGGATCGACCGGGCCGACATCGGGAACTGGGTCGATCAATGCGACGGTTAATCTGGCAAATAAGGGTTTGGCGACATTTCGCATCACGGCGACTGCCGATGCTAACTTTCCGCTCAACCAGTCGCTCACTAACACCGCCACGGTGACCAGTCCCGCAGGCACCCCGGACCCGAATCCCGACGACAATACCGACACTCGGATAACCACCCCTGCGGCCCTCACCGATCTCTCTGTCACGAAGACCGACGGCCAGACGCAGTACGTGCCGGGCCAACAGATTACCTACACGATCACGGTGACCAACGCCGGCCCGAGCTTCGCCTCGCAGGCGGCCGTCGTCGACACGCTCGATCCGGCGATCATTTCCTCGGCCACCTGGACGGCCGTGTTCACGGGCACGGGCTCGACGGGCACCGCCTCGGGCACCGGCTCGATCAGTGAAAACATCGACCTGGCCGTCGGCGGCACCGCGGTCTACACGGTCGTCGCCCAGACGCTGACCGGCGCCACCGGCTCGCTCACCAACACGGTCACGGTCTCCACGAACGACCTCGCCAACGACCCCAATCCCGTCAACAACACCGCCACCGACACCGACACGCTGCTCCTGCCGGCCGAACTCGATATGTCGAAGGACGTGGTCGATCTCAACGGCGGTTTTGTAGTCTCTGGCGACACGCTCCGCTACACGATCGTGGTAACGAATCCTGCTGCACCTGCAGGGAGCAGTCGCGACACGGCGATCAACGTTCAGCTCAGCGACCTGATCCCGGCCCACACGACCTACGCCGGTAGCCTGAATTACTCCCAGGGAACGATCACCGGTTCACAGGGCTCGGGGGTGATTGGCAGCCTCGGTACGCTCGCCCCGGGGGCCACGGCCACGGTCTCATTCAACGTCACCGTTAACAGCGCCACGCCTGACTCGACGGCCATTCTCAACAATGCCTTTGCCACAGGTACCGGGCAGGTGGGTGGTCCAGGCCTGCAGGGGGAGGCTGGCGTGGCCGTGATCACGCCACCGGGGGCCGACTTGGCAATCACGAAAACGGCGCCGGCCACATTCGTGCCGGGTAGTTCGCTGACCTACACGCTCGTCGTGAGTAACATCGGCCCGAGCACTTCCACCAATGCCCTCGTTCAGGACACGCTGCCGGCAGACGTCACAGGCGCCACCTGGACGGTGTCATACACAGGTGGTGCTGCCGGTCCGGCGTCGGGCTCAGGCAATGTCAACGCCACGCTGACGACCATGCCACTCGGCGGCACGGCCATGTTCACGATCACTGCCACCCCGGATTACAGGCTGGACGCGCCGCTGGCGAACACGGCCACGGTCACGGCGACCGACGGGCTGATCGATCCCGACCTCAACAACAACACCTCGACCGTGTCGAGCACGCCCACGCCGGTGGCCGACCTGCAGATCACGAAGACCGACGGCGTGACGAGCTACGTGCCTGGGCAGCAGCTCGTCTACACGATCACGGTCACCAATGCCGGCCCGAGTTTCGTGACCGGTGCCGTGGTGGCCGACGTTTTCGACAGCTCGATCATCACGTCGGCAACGTGGATAGCCACGATCACGCAGGGACAGGCTGACCTACGCGGTCAAGTCCGCGGCACGGGATCCCTCAACCAGACGATCGACCTCGGGCCGGGTGGCACGGTGGTTTACACCGTCACGGCGATCACTAGTTCGGCAGCCACCGGGTTGCTCGTCAACACGGCAACGGTCGCTGCGCCAGATGGCACCACCGATCCGAACCCGGCCAATAACACATCCACCGATGTCGACACCATTCTTTTTCCGGCAAGGCTGACGGTGGTAAAAAGCGTGAGCGATTTAAGCGCAGGGTTGCTGGTAGCCGGCGACACGCTGCGGTACACAATCGTGGTGTCGAACTTGGCGACAACGCTGCCCGCCGAGTCGGCCGCGAACGTTATTCTCAACGATCTGATCCCTGCAAACACAACCTACAAGCCAGGCACTCTCAGGATCACCGTCGGCGCAAATACCGGAGCAAAAACCGATGCAGTCGATGCCGATCAGGCGGAATTCATCGTTGGGGGCAACGGCGCCGTGCGGTTTCAACTAGGCACAGGCGCCGGTGCCGGCACGGGCACCCCAATTGGCGGCACGCTGGCAGCCAACCAATCGACCACCGTCACATTCGATGTGACTCTCAATGCCGGCACGCCCTCAGGAATCACGATTGCCAACACGGCCACTGCCACGGCCACCGGCGCCACCAGCGGCGTGGCCTTGTTGTCGAGTGGTTCGGTTGGAATCGGCACGGCCCAGTCGGCCGATCTGGCGATTGCAAAGGCCGCGCCAGCCACGTACACGCCCGGTAGCCCAATCGCTTATACGTTCGTCGTGAGCAACGCTGGTCCCAGCACAGCCACAAACGCGTTGGTACAAGACGTCCTGCCCGTAGGTTTGAGTGGGGCGACGTGGACCGCTGTCTTTGCCGGCGGTGCAACGGGCCCGGCGGTAAGTGGTTCTGGCAACGTCAATACGAACGTCACGTTTCCTGTGGGCAGCACCGCGACATTCACGCTCACGGCCACTGCGGCGGCCACGCTCGAAGGCGTACTCACCAACACGGCCACCGTGACTGCCACCGATGGCAGGCCAGATCCAAATCCTGCCAACAACACGTCGACGCAATCGAGCACGGCCGCCCCCGTGGCCGATCTGTCGATCGTCAAGACCGATGGCCAGGCTACCTATACGCCCGGCCAACCCCTCACCTATACGATTACTCTGTCCAATGCCGGCCCGAGCTTTGTGCGGGGAGCCACGGTGGCCGATACATTTGCGTCCGTTGTGACGGCAGCCAGTTGGACGGCTGTTTTTACCGGCACCAATTCGACGGGCGCGACTGCTGGCACCGGCAATCTGGATGAGTTAATCGATCTGGCTGTGGGGGGCACCGCGACGTACACCGTTGTGGCCCAGACGAGTGGCACAGCCACTGCGTCGCTGGTGAACACGGCCACGGTGGCAGCACCAGTCGGCACCACCGATCCGAATCCAGCCAACAACACGTCCACCGACACGGACACGGTGCTCTTGGCACCAAACCTCAAGGTCGTGAAGACGGTGACAGATCTTACCGGAGACCCAAGCGTTGTGCAGGCTGGCGACACGCTGCGATACACGATTGTTGTTTCCAACGCAGGCACGCTGCCCACCGACACAGTTACAAATATTTTCTTCAGCGACCCGCTTCCCACGAGCAGCCCAACGCCCAACAAAGTGACCTATGCGGGCAATCTCACATTCACTCAAGGCTCGCTTACGGGCAGCCAATTAACCGGCGTGGTTGGTGCGATCGGCTCGCTGGCGCAAGGGCAGTCGGCCACGATCACGTTTGAGGTGATCGTCGATCCGACGACCGCTGCCAGCACCGTGGTGACCAACACGGCGACGGCTGAAGGCACGGGCTTGATTTCAGGCGTGGACGTTGCCGCCAGTGGGAGCATCGGCGTGGTGACGCCGCCGGGCGCAGACCTCGTGATCAAAAAGACAGGCCCTGCCACGTTCACGCCAGGCGGTTCGCTCACCTACACGCTCGTCGTTAAGAACAAGGGGCCCAGCACAGCCATCGGCGCGACGGTAGCCGATGTGCTGCCGGCAAAACTCTCGAACGCACAATGGACCGTGTCGTATGCCAACGGAGCCAGCGGCGTGACCAGTGGCTCAGGCAATGTCAATGCACTGCTCACGCTGCCAAAGACCGGCAAAGCAACGTTCACGATCACGGCGACCGTCGCCCCAAATGTCCGTGCCGTCTTGACCAACACCGCGACAGTCACAAGCCCTGCAGGCATTCCCGATCCGAATCCATTCGACAACACATCCACGTTCGTCAGCACGCCCGTGCCGGTAAACACCATGTCCATCACGAAGACCGATGGCACGACGGTCTACAAGCCCGGCGAGTCTGTCACCTACACGATCGTGATTTCAAACGCGGGGCCCAGTTTTGCGCAGCAGGTATCGGTGACGGATCTGCTCGATCCAGCAGTGATCGAGTCGGCCACTTGGCGGGCTGTGTTTACAGGCGCGTATTCAGCGGGGCAGACAATTGGCACCGGCTCGATCAGCGAATCGATTGATCTGGCTGTCGGCGGCACGGCCACGTACACCATCATTGCTCAGACACTTGCCTCTGCTTCAGTCACGCTTGTCAATACCGCACAGGTCACGGCTCCCAATGGCACTGTCTTCTCGGCAACCGATACCGACACGCCAAACTTCTCGCCAGCGATCATCACGGGCACCGATGCCAATTGCGACAGCCAACCGTTGGTGCGGGTGCTCGACCCGACAACGGGGATTGTGAAGGCTCAGTTCTTTGCATATGAAATTGGATTCCGTGGGGGCGTGCGGGTCTATGGCGAAGATCTTACGGGTGATGGCATCAACGAAATCATTACGGCTCCCGGCCCGGGACGAGTTGGTGAAATTCGCGTCTTTACGCAAAACGGTGTCGAGCTTCAGCAGTACCGCACGTTGCCGTTTGGGGCGGGATACAAGGGCGGCGTGGAAGTGGCCGCTGGCCCGGTATTAGCTGCAGGCCACAACGACCTCATCGCGTCAAAGAGTTCGGGTGTGAGTCAGGTGAGCGTGTTTGCAGTAACGCCCGGTGCCGCTGATCCGGTTGCCAATGCACCGAGTCGCACGCTCCAGCCGTTTGCGTCAAACTTTGGAGGCGGTGCCACGGTCACCGCTGCCGACATCGGCACTTTTTCTGGCAGCACGCTGGTATCAGCGAGCCCCGACGGCATCGCTGAACTCGTTGTGGGCACAGGTCCGGGCGCGAGGGCCACCGTGAACGTTTACAATGCAGTGCCAACGACGCCAACGCTCGTGAATACATTTCGGCCGATCAGTCTCGGATTTTCCGGCGGCGTGGCAGTCTCCACGCTGTACGCCGGTGCCGCTGGCGTAGCTGACCAGATTCTGGTGGCCGCTGGCATCGGTGGAGGATCCAAGGTGCAAACATTCAGTGGCACAGGCAAGATTCCAACGGCATCGTTTGCGGCGTTTGCTGGCAACCGGGCGCAGATTGTGCCGGTCTACGCGGCGGCCCTTTCTCCGACGCAGATCTTCAGCGTGCAGGGATCCAGCGGCACGACCAATGGCGTCTGGAAGAGTCCGTCGACCGGTTCATCGCCCTCGCTTTTGGCAGGGTCCAGCGGGCTGAAGGCCCCGCTTCGCGTGGGCGTTCTGCGGCGGTAAGGCGATGGCGTTGGCCGTCGCCTAATACCGGGCCTCTAAGCCCAGATTGGCACCGTGCAAAAACATGCTGCCGGATGGCTGTAGCAGCGTGCCGGCGTTGACGTTGTTGGTGAAGTCGAACTGGTTGGGAGCCAATGCCAAGCCGCCCAGCCAGATGGCGTTGTAGCCGACACGAATGCCCCACACGTCGGTCATCCGGTAGATCGCCGAGATGTTCATGTCGGCCACCATGCCCACAGTCGTGCCCGTGCTGGAAAGTGCCGGTCGGATTTCAAACGGCACTGTTGAGATGAGCGGGTTTTGATACTGCTTTTGAAAATTGCCAAGCACCGCGGCCTTGCCCCAACCCTCGATGGCCCATCGCTGCCAGTTGAGCCTCGCGCGGCCGCCGATCTGGCCGCCGAACATGTTGTTTCGAGTGCCCACGGAGTAGGAAGGATGCTCTGTGCCGCCACAGCACACGAGATTGAGCGCGGCAGTTTCCTCGACGCCGATGTAGCGAAAGCCAGTCAGCCAATCGACCTCCAGCCACGCCTGACGGGAGTCGTTCCAACGGGTGAAATGGTGAAACATATTGGCTTCGGCGCTGTTGATCACGGAATTGTATTTGAAGAGCGCTGAATCGGCTCCGGCGGGATCCAAGTCAGCGCCGACTGGCAGCGGCAAAAACAGATTGCCCTCGCCGACCGCGGTGGCGGTGGCCGACTGGCCATAGATGCCGAAATAGCCAATTTCCCAGCCCCTGCACTCGGGGCCGATGGCTCCGTAGAACGTCCGAAAGCCTTCGCTAAATGGGAATTGCATGCTCTGCGATGTGAGCACCGTGCTGAGCGTGTCGATGTTGGTGAGCAGCGGTTGATTGTAGGATTGGTTGTCGCGGCCAAGAAAAAGCGCCTCGCCGTACGCATAGCGTTTCCAACTTGGTGACGGCGGGAGGGACATCCGGGAAACGCCCTCTGAAACAGGCATCTGCTCAAGTGTCTGCTCAGGTATTTGCTGAGAAAGTGGCTCAAGGGACTCTGTCGGCGATTCGATTGTTGACGCATGCGACGCGGGCCAGAATGGCCCATCGAATGGGGATGGCTCGGCGTGCTCCGCGAGTGGTTCGTTGAACGAAAATGTATCAAAGGAATCTGCCTGTGCGCAAGGCATGCCAGACAGAGCCAAGCCGATTGTTGGCAACGAGATGGCAAGCGTTGCCAGCGATATGGCTTGAAATCCGAATTTTGTTCGGGCCTGTCTGTGCTGTGCCATCGTAATCCCCCGCGATTCTGCTCGAGCCATTCCGCGGCATCGACCAACCGGTGGTCCATGCCAGATATTCCGGACAGCAGGAACAATCGGTATTTCAGGCACACGGCTTAAGGGCGGCCTCTGCAGAAAAACAGGACGCAATCCTGCCCAATCTAGGCAAACTGTACGGCGCGTATGGGCCAAGACACTCGAGAACTTAGCCAGAGTGTGCCGGTTGCTCAGGAATGAAGGGTGGCGGGCCTCTGAACTGTCGGCGGGGGGAATTAGGCGTCGGACTCATCGTCGTCGCAAACATAGGCCAGCAGTGAATCCCGCTCGCTCTCGGAGATCTCGGCGAGTCGATAGCTCCGCACGATATCTGCCATCAGTTCGGCTGGGGTTTCCGCCAGTCCTGTTTGCGCACATCCAATCGCGACACCGCCCCGCTGGCTGACATACATTTCGCAGAGCGCCACAATTTTTTCTCGATTCATACCATCCTCCAGAAAACGACAGTTCTCAACCTATGCCCGGTCGAATGCCGGCCCGCCATGCGAGCTTGTGAGATTCTAAGTATCTACGATGGATGTGAGGAAATGGTTCAGGAATCGTTGGAAAAAAAGATGGGCCTTGAATGAGACACCGCCGAATTATTGCGGCTTAGCCCCTCTTTTGCAGATCGGTTGCGGGAGCCTCGAAGCAGTGACAAAATAGCCCTGCCCATTTTTTAGGTCACATCACTCCACGCTGAGAGCACACATGACACGCCCAGTTGTTCGGTTCGTTCATTTTTGGATTCTGGCCGCCTTGTTCTGTCTGGCCTGCAGCAGGGGTTCTCTCCATGCCGAGGCACAAACCCCCAATCGCCCCAATATTCTTGTGATCTGGGGGGACGACATCGGCCAGTTCAACGTGAGTGCCTACAATCTCGGCATGATGGGTTACAAAACGCCCAATATTGATCGCATTGCTCGCGAAGGGGCGCTCTTTACGGATTGGTATGGGCAGCAGAGTTGCACGGCTGGTCGGGCGGCCTTCATCACGGGTCAATCGCCGATCCGAACGGGACTCACGAAGGTGGGCCTCCCGGGCGCGCCAGAAGGCATGAAGAAAGAGGATCCCACGATTGCCACGCTGCTGCGGGCCCGTGGGTATATGACGGGTCAGTTTGGGAAAAACCATCTGGGCGATCGAGATGACATGCTGCCCACGGCCCACGGCTTCGATGAGTTCTACGGCAATCTCTACCACTTGAATGCCGAGGAAGAACCGGAGCATCCCGACTACCCGACCAGCCCGGAGTTTAAAAAGAAGTTTGGCCCGCGAGGAGTGATCCACAGCTTTGCCGATGGCCGCATCACCGACACTGGTCCACTCAACAAGAAGCGAATGGAAACGATCGACGAGGAAGTAAACGCCAAAACATTCGACTTCATGGAGCGAGCGAAGAAAGCAGATAAGCCATTTTTTATCTGGTGGAACTCGACCAAGATGCACATCTTCACGCATCTCAAGGAGGGGTTGGCAGGCAAGACCCGCTTGGGCATTTACGCCGATGGCATGGTTGAGCACGATCGGCAAATCGGCGAAGTTCTGGCCAAGCTCAAGGAACTCGGTCTGGATGAAAACACGATCGTGATGTATTCCACCGACAACGGCGCTGAGGCGTTCACCTGGCCCGATGGCGGTACGACAATGTTCCGAGGCGAGAAGAACACGCAGTGGGAAGGCGGCTACCGTGTGCCGTGTGCAATCAAATGGCCCGGCGTCATTCAGCCTGGCACAGTAGTCAACGATATCGGCGCCCACGAAGACATGCTGCCGACGCTGCTGGCCGCCGCCGGTGATGCCACCGTCAAGGAAGATTTAGTCAAGGGACGGAAGGTGGGGAGCGTGGCCTACAAGGTGCATCTCGATGGCTACAATCTCGTTCCATCGCTCAAGGTAGAGGCGGAATGGCCTCGCAAGGAGTTTATCTACTGGACGGATGACGGGAGTGTTGCGGCGCTACGCTACGGCAACTGGAAGGCAACATTTTTGAAGCAAAATGGCCACGGCATGCACGTCTGGCTGCAACCCTTCGAGGAACTGCGGGCGCCCACGCTTGTGAACCTGCGGATGGACCCATTTGAACTCGCCCAAGACATCGGCATGGACTACCAGCGATGGTATCTGGAGCACATGTTCATGATCGCTCCCGCCGGAGCGTACGTCGGGCAATGGCTGCAGAGTTTCCGCGAGTTTCCACCGAGGCAAAAACCCGGCAGCTTCAATCTGGACAGAGTAATGGAAGCGGTGACAAAATCGCCCGGTGGAAAATAAGGCCTCAAGCCACAGCCTTTTGTCCGGCGAGTTCTTCGATTGCACGCACTGGTCGTCTCGCACCGGTTTCTTGTGGCAGTGTCTTCGTCAGCTTTGAGAGCTGTTTCTAGGCTGTTTTCGCAGCACAACTGGCATAGCGTTGCGCGCCATGTTTTTCAATACTCCACGGCCTCAAGTGCCCCTCGCCCTTTCTTCTTCGGCCGACGGCTTCGGCATCTGCCGTGGAGAGTTTCATGCCAACAAACGATGGTCTGCCAAAAGTGTCGCTTCGTCTTGGTGATCGTGGAGGCGCTGAGCATGGGAGAATAGGTGGCTTCCCAGGCGAACTCAACGCACCCCGCACATCTCGGGTTCTGGTGGTTGGCGATTTGATGCTCGACCGCTATTACGACGGATCCGTCGAGCGAGTCAGTCCAGAGGCACCGGTGCCTGTGCTGCACGTTCGCCGATCGTTCGAGCATCCAGGCGGTGCCGCGAACGTTGCAGCAAATATTGCAGCTATGGAGAGCGATATCGCCGTCGTTGGCCTGACGGGCATCGATGATTCTGCATCGCGACTGCGAAGCTTACTGGTCGGCGCAGGCGTCGAGTGCGATTCGATTGTGACTACAACGACGATACCGACGACTACAAAAACGAGGCTCCTGACAAGCCATCATCAGATCGCCAGATTTGATCTTGAAGAACAAGCAAACGATCCGTCCGCGAGACATGCATTAATTCAATCCTTCGAGTCGATTCTGGCGCGTGTTGATACGGTTGTGCTCTCAGATTATGCCAAGGGAGTTTGTCATCCCGAAGTGTGTGACGCAGTCATTTCAGGAGCGCATCGCATTGGTCGGCCGGTCATCGTCGATCCCAAGTCGGTTGACTTTTCAAAATATCGCGGTGCCACAGTGATCACCCCTAATCGATCTGAGGCAGCCGCTTCTACCGGAATATCCATCAACGAGCCTGCTGATGCGGTTCTCGCGGCCCGAAAGATCCATCAGGCCCATCAGATCGAGTCGGTTGTGGTCACGCTCGGCGAACAGGGCATGGTTCTATTCACCAACGACGAAGCGACCCTGATCCCGACGCAGGCCAAGCATGTTTTCGATGTGACTGGTGCCGGTGATACGGTCGTGGCGGCCCTCGCGGTGTGTCTGGCTCGCGGCATCAACCTGTCGCATGCCTGCCACTTGGCAAACATCGCGGCTGGTCTACAAGTCGCAAAAATCGGCACCTGTCCAATCACTTGGAATGAGATCACTCTGGTGACAAGCACGCAGGCGATCCCGCCGGGCAAGGTGTTGCCACTCGACGCGATGGCTGTCGTTTCCAGCGATGCAAAACGCAGCGGCAAGATCGTCGGATTTACAAACGGCTGCTTTGATATTTTGCATCACGGCCACGCGGCACTGCTCGAAGCCGCAGCCAAGGAATGCGATATTCTGATTGTTGGACTCAATTCAGACGCATCGGTGCGACGCCTCAAGGGCCACCCGAGGCCTTATGTGGCTGCGAAGCATCGGGCCGCGGTGCTCGCGGCGCTTTCAAGCGTCTCGTATGTGGTTGAATTCGATGAGGACACGCCCCTGACAACGATCAAGGCGATCGAACCCGATGTGTTGATCAAGGGGGCAGATTACAGCGGCAAGGATATCGTTGGCGCACATGTGGTCACTGCACGCGGTGGGAGGGTTGTCACGCCGCTGTTTGTGCCAGACGTTTCGACGACGAATCTCATCGAACGCATTCTTTCTACTCCAACTGGCCCTTCATTGGAACGTGCCGCATGATTCTGTTGACTGGAGCCGCTGGATTTATCGGCTCAAATATTCTTGCCGCCCTTAATGCACGTGGCTACGACGATGTGATTGTGGTCGAGGATCTGACTGATGGAACGAAGTGCGCAAATCTTTCCGGAAAGCGTTTTGCTGATTATCTCGACGTCTCGGAACTCGCTGAGGCGATTGTTCACGACCGTCTCCCCCGTCTTTCCGGTATTTGTCATCAGGGTGCGTGCGTCGATACAACCGTGCGAGATGGCCGGGCCGTGATGAAGGCCAATTATACCTTTTCAAAGTCGCTTCTCGCACTGGCCGAACGGCATCGCTGCCCATTGGTGTATGCCAGCAGCGCGAGTGTCTACGGAGACGGACGAAACGGCTTTGTCGAGGAGTTCCGCTGCGAGCGCCCCCAGGCCCCGTATGCATTTTCAAAGTGGGCGTTCGATCAGTATCTGAGAAAGCGATTTCTGAATGCGGCTACCGCTGCGGCAATCGCCGTAACGGGCTTGCGTTACTTTAACGTTTATGGGCCCGGCGAAGGCCATAAGGCCCGCATGGCAAGCGTTGCATGGCATTGCTTTGAAGCCATCAAGCAGGGCGCCGCTCCAAAACTCTTTGAGGGAAGTGACGGATTTCTCCGCGACTTTGTCTACGTGGGGGACGTTGCTGCGATCAATCTGTATTTCCTCGAACACCACTCCGGTCACAATGGAAAATTGTCGATCGTCAACGTTGGCACCGGCGTGCCGCGAAGCTTTGCCGATGTTGGTCGGTGCATCAGCGATATCTCTGGTGGACCCGTGCCCGTAACGATTCCATTTCCAGCCGATCTTCGTAGTCAGTATCAGGCGTACACCTGCGCCGATACGACCGGCTTGCGTGCCGCTGGTTACGTCGCTGCGTTCACGTCGCTTGAAGATGGTCTTGCTGCTTACTACGCGGCGGCTCATTAACGTGAGAAGAATGTATGAGTGATCACGTCACAAAAACTTCTCCTGAGAGTCCATTGCTTTCTGGAACAGTCTCCTCTGCTGCATTTACGCAGGCCTGTGAAGCACGACGGGAACTCATGCAGCGGGTTTCAACCGTCTGCGCAGCGTCTGTCGCCCGAATCACAGAGGAAATCCTTTGCTCGCTCTCGTCCGGTGGAACAATTTTACTCGTCGGCAATGGCGGCAGCGCTGCAGAGTGTCAGCATTTTGCGGCCGAACTGGTTGTGCGATTTCGAGTAAACCGCCGAGCTCTGCGGGCTTTATCGCTCACCACCGACACCTCCACTCTGACGGCATCGGGCAATGATTTTTCATTTAACGACTGTTTCTCGCGTCAGATTGAGGCTCTCGGAAGGCCCGGTGATGGGCTGGTACTGCTGAGTACCTCCGGCCGTAGCGAAAATATTCTTCGCGCCGCCATCACTGCTCGCAGCATGTGCATAAAAACGCTCGGGCTTTTGGGTCGCGATGGAGGGAGCATTTTGCCGTTGTGCGACGAAGCGGTGGTTGTACCCACCGAGGACACAGCCATGATTCAGGAGGTTCACCTGATGGTGATCCATCTGATCTGTGGCGCGATCGACGATGCTACCGCCGGAGGATAGCCCGCCGAACCGCCTGTTGTGATTTAGCACTCAACGGCTTGTCCGGCCAAACCCCAACTGGATCAAAGTTGGGGTTCGCGTCAACGCCATGCACGATGACGACGAATCATCGTCGTCATCGTGTGGCTTCAGTGAAGTCAGGATGTTTCTATGACTGATTTTTCAAAAAACCTTAGATTCGCCGCTTCTAAGGCACTTTCTATCCGACCGTCTGCATCCAACGGAGAGGGCGGGATTCGAACCCGCGGTCCAGCTTTTGACCGGACACGTCTTTAGCAAAGACGCGCATTCGACCACTCTGCCACCTCTCCAGAAAGAATCGCCATAGACGCGGAGATTCTCTCGACCTCTATTCTGATCAGAGAATCGAGGTCCTGCAAGGAGGTGCTCTCTATGATGAGTATTGTTACGGGTATTGCTAAAAAAACGTTTGCCGCTGCTGCCGCACTGCCAATCCCTGCTGTTCTCTGCCTCGTGCTCCCTGTTTTAGTTGCCAGCCACGCATCGCCCACCGAAGCCTCTGAGAAGACCGCCGCCCACGCCAGTATTCAGGGCGCCGATGCCGGTAGACACATTGCTGCTTTGGCCGACGACTCTTTTGAAGGACGCGAAGGGGGGAGTCGCGGAGGACGTGCGGCTGGCACCTACATCGTCGGGGTGATCGAAAAGCTAGGCCTCCAGCCCGCTGGTGATGCTGGCACATACTATCAGCGTTTTGGGAGCATGCGGAATATCCTTGCCCTTCTGCCCGGAAGTGATCCAGGGGTGGCCCATGAATTGATCGTCGTGGGTGCCCACTACGACCACGTTGGCTACGGCAACGCAAACAACAGCTACGGTCCCACAGGCTTTATTCATAACGGTGCCGATGATAACGCGTCCGGCGTGGCTGGCCTGCTCGAGGTTGCTGAGGCTTTTCAGAACCTCCCGAGTCCGCCTCGGCGATCGATTCTGTTTGCGTTTTGGGACGGCGAGGAGAAGGGCTTGCTCGGATCGTACCACTTTCTGCGAGTAAGGCCAGCAGGGGTTGCAGGGATGACGATCGTTTTTTCACTCAATCTCGACATGATTGGCCGGTTGCGAGGTGAGCGGCTGGAGATTTTTGGTGCGAGGACGGCCCAAGGGCTACGGGCCTCGCTTGTGCAAGCCAATATGGCGTCCAACCTAGAACTCGTGTTTGATTGGAAAATCGCTGAGGACTCCGATCACTATGCGTTTATAGCCGCACGCATTCCAACGCTGATGCTTCACACTGGTTTGCACGACCAATACCACCGACCCAGCGACGATACGCACCTCATCAATATACTCGGCATTGAGCCGGTGGCGCGACTCGCGCTGGACCTTGTCACGGCCATGGCGGATTCTCCAGAGCCAGTTGGCCCCTTCCGCATGCAATCCCGGAGCGAATCAGCCGCCACCCGCAGACAGCTTGAAATGCGTGCGGCGGAGCAGCAGGAGCCAGTACCGTCGCAGTCGCGTTGGGGTGTGGGCACCCGGTCGGATCCGGGAGAGCCAAGATCGCCGGTGGTTGTGCGGGTGACACCAAGTTCACCCATGGCTCGTGCAGGAGTTGCCGTTGGAGACCGGATGATGGCGATCGACGGAAGTGCGATCGAAAGTCAGGTGGATATGCTCGCCAGATTGGCAGAGGCAGGAGACTCAATCAGCCTCGATGTAGATCGGAAAGGCAGGGCCGCGAGGCTTGAGCCCCGACGGAACAAGCCCGCCGCTCACCCGCAGGAACCGCAGTGAATTAGTCCTCGGTTTCTGCTTCGTCCTCGTCTTCATCCTCTTCGTCGTCGTCTTCCCAGTCTTCGTCGTCGTCTTCCCAGTCTTCGTCCTCCTCCTCCT
>CAIRDU010000050.1 GCA_903877395.1 uncultured Planctomycetaceae bacterium | reverse complement strand
CTCTGGGAATCACTTTGGGAATCGCTCTGGAGATAGAACGGCTCACGGCACCCAAAGCCCAGTGCGTCCCAATCGACCACGCCCGTTTCTGGGAGGTCGACAAGGTCAAGCATGCACTCCGGGTCGAGGTCAGCACCGGCATCTTCAGGGCCGGTGAGAATGAACCCAAGACGGCCAATCTCACGCAGGCTTTCACCGGTGATGTTGGCCACGGCTTCGATCAGTTCGAGGTCACTCATGACAGGGGATCTCCATGGAAAGGGGGAACGGGACAGGAAACACAGGGACACCGGCCGCCAACGCAGCGAGCCGGAAGAAGAAAATCACGCCCGGCAGCCAGAGGGGTTGACGGGGACAGAGTTGGAGAACCGCCCGCAAGGACGACCCGTGGAAACCAACAGAAATCGACAGCGGCTTCACATTCAGATGGAGCCGCTCGGCGCTAGTTTTGCAACCTATCCGGCTTAGCGGTGGGCCGCTATGTGGTGACGAAATCCGCGTTTGGTGTATGACGAAGGCTCGGGGCGACGAAACCGTTCGGCCCCTCCCACGTTAAGTTCCACAGTCCGAGACTTCATCATGCTTCTACTTGGCTTGCTCACGTTGCTCCTGATGGCCGATTCCGCGCCACTACGGCCGGGTGACCACACACGTGCGGTGCAGGTGGATGGTCAGCAACGGCACTACCTCGTGCATGTGCCCGCGAAGTATGCCCCGGAGACGCCAATGCCGGTGGTGCTCGCGTTTCACGGTGGCGGCGCAAATGCCGACAACATGGTCTTTTTCAGCGGGTTGTCAGAGAAGGCTGATGAGGCTGGGTTCATCGTTGTGTATCCCAACGGCACTGGTCGTCTGAAACGCATGCTCACCTTCAACGCCGGTAACTGTTGTGGCCATGCCGCTGCAAGTAATGTGGACGATGTCGCCTTTACACGCTGCGTCCTCGATGATCTGGAGTCAGTTGCGAACGTCGATCGACGGCGTGTTTATGCGACCGGAATGTCGAACGGCGCTATGATGGCCTACCGGCTTGCGGCTGAGTTGTCGGATCGTATCGCTGCGATCGCACCTGTCGCTGGTCCGATGGGCACGTCGGAATGTCATCCCGCACGTCCGGTCTCGGTGATGCACTTCCATGGCGATGCCGATGAGTTTGCGCCATTCAAGGGGGGTAAAGGCCGTGGCCCCTCAGGCACTGACTTCCACTCGGTGCAACACTCGATCGACACGTGGGTCGCGGTGAATGGATGCAGAGCGACGCCGACTACTACACGACTCCCGGACCGTGAGGATGACGGCACCGCCGTGAGAAGGGTCTGCTACGATTCCGGCAAGGGGGGAGCGGAGGTCGTGCTCGTGGTGATAGAAGGTGGAGGGCACACGTGGCCCGGCCGAGAGCCGCGGATGCAGTCGCTCGGCGTGTTCACTCGTGATATTTCCGCCAACGACATGATGTGGGAGTTCTTCAAGCAACACCCCATGAAATGAGGACCGGCGGCAATGGTGGGCTACTTGTCCTGACCCAGTAGCCACCCCCTCTCCGCCCCCAACGCCTCCGTCCGGCTCCTGAACGGCCCCAAGACAGGCCCATCAACAGGCCCCATGTCAGCCCACCAGTAGCCGTCCCTGTCTGGCTCGACGTGGCTCGCCCGGGTGATGCTGAGCCGACCGATCTCCCGCAGGTCCAACTCCTCGCCGTAGATGCACCGGGCCACGCCATCGCAGCCCACGACCAGTTCCATTTCTGTGTCGCCGGTCATGCTCCCACTCCCGCCTGCCCACGCCTAAGAATGTTCCTGCGGGGCCGATCCACGAGCAGTTCTCCGACACTAGCCTGAATCTGCTCAAAGTCCCGGGCCACCATTTGCCGGAGCCTGACTGAATCCCTGAGTTGCTGCGGCTCGATACCAGACACAACTTGCTGGGCTTGGTTCACCAGTTCGTCCAGCTCTGGGTTGCTCCTGATATTTAACTGCCGAAACCTGCTGAAGAACTCCCGAAGGTTTTCCACGGCAGTATCTCGAAACACTTTAGGCTGGCCGTCGTGTAAGCCCGTGAGCCTTTCGGCCAGATGCGAGACGAGCTTCTGGAGTTCCCCTGCAAAAGCCTGCTCTGCTAGCTCCACGGCACTCTCAAAACGCTCGCGGACTCTGGCCTGCTCTGCTTGATAGACATCCGGGTGCAGGCTCACGAGATACGCAGGTGGCTCTATAGTCGGGTACGAGACTTCCATATCAAAGAGATTCTCCAGCGTGAACGGATAGTCGTGCTGGTTAAACAAGCTTCCGAGTCGTCGCTGGGCTTCTGACTTCATGTGCTCATACTCGCCGGTGAGTTGGCTAGCGGCCCCTTGTAATTCTTCCCGGTAGTGCGTCATGCGGGAGTGAAACACGGCGAGCTTGGCCTGGCTGAGCAGTCGTATGCCTGACTCCGGAAAGGGCAGGGTTTCGGTTCGCCAGTATCCAGATGCCTCGGATCGCACGCGGGAGATATTTCTGTAGGCGGCGTTCTTGGTGTCCAGAATAAGTTTGCTGGCTGTGAGTAACTCTCGGTCGGCATGAAACGCCTCTGCTGCTTGGGCTCGCTGATGGGCTGAGTTGTAGTCCGGCGAGAACTGGTTTGGCCGGTGTCGTGGGCTGTGGTGGTTGCTGTTGGCATAACTTCTCCGGGAGTGATCAAATAAAGCGGTAGCACAGAGGCACTGTCATGAGCGAAACGATGAAATGGCCAGAGAAGACTCGAGAACTTCAAAACCATCATTTCGACTCCACAATTTGGAACGATCTAAAGTTCCGTGTCGACGATATTGTGATTGCCACGTACGCAAAATCGGGCACGACGTGGATGCAACAGATCGTTGCCCAGCTGATGTTCGACGGCGACCCCGATATCTCCGTTGCCGAGATGTCGCCGTGGGTTGACCTGAGGGTGCCGCCCAAAGAGGTGAAATTGCCTCTTCTTGAGGCGCAGACGCACCGGCGATTCATGAAGACGCACCTGCCGGTCGATGCGATCCGGTTCTGCCCAAAGGCTAGGTATCTCTACCTCGGCCGCGACGGCCGCGACGTTGTCTGGAGCATGTACAACCACCACGTCAACGCGAACCAGACGTGGTATGACGCGCTCAACGACACTCCGGGGCGCGTCGGCCCCCCCATTGAGCTGCCACCGGATGACATCCGGCAGTACTGGCGAGAGTGGCTAGATCGCGACGGTCACCCGTTCTGGTCATTCTGGGAAAATATCAGGAGCTGGTGGGCGGTTCGTGATCTACCCAACGTGAAGTTCATTCACTTCGCAAATCTCAAGCACGATATGGCCAGAGAGATACGTGCTGTTGCGACGTTTCTCGACATCCCAATCAAAGAATCACGGTGGGAGGCCATCCTGAAGCACTGTTCGTTCGAGTGGATGAAGAAGAATGCCACGAAAAGCGTTCCTCTTGGCGGGGCGTTCTGGGACGCGGGTGCAGAGGTGTTCATCAACAAGGGCGTAAACGGGCGGTGGAGCGATACACTGACGCCGGAAGAGGTCGCTGCGTACGAGACGCG
>CAIRDU010000049.1 GCA_903877395.1 uncultured Planctomycetaceae bacterium | reverse complement strand
CTGTCGCGCCGAGTCGTTCGAGAATCCGCGCGGTAAACGCGAGGGCCACCTCGCCCTCGGCAGAAAAGACATCTTCTGCGCCGGCCTGTCGCAGCCTGGGCAGCTGCCGCACGTATTGGGACCGGGCCAGAATGACGATCTTCGGATTGAGCTCCTTGGCGGTCCGCACGACCTCCTCGTCGACGGCGCCTGCGCCGCTGGTCAGGATCAGGTTTTCAGCCCGTGCGATTCCGGCCTGGGAGAGAATTTCAGGCCGGACGGCATCGCCGTAGATCGCCCGCACGTCGAAGGCTTTCAGCCGCCGCACGGTCTCGAGGTTGAGTTCGATCACGGTTGGCTCGATGCCGTTGTCGAGCAGCAGTTGCGTCACCGTCTGCCCCACCGGCCCGTAGCCCACCACGATCGCCCGATGGCTCGACGGCTCTTCCAGACTGGCGTCGTCGTCGATGGCGAAGGATTGCGTGCCATGCCGGGCGAGCCAGCGTTCGACCGGCGTGATCAACCGGTAGAGCAGGGGATTCAGCGTGATCGAGGCGATCGAGGCGGCGACGAGCGTGTTGACCACTTCATCGGGGATCACGCCCAACTGCCTGCCGAGGGCGGCAAGGATGAAGGAAAACTCGCCGATGTGGGCGAGGGAGACGGCGACGGTCAAGGCGACCTGTGCCGGATATCCCAGCACCAGCACGCAGGCGAGCACCACCAGCGGCTTGGCGACCATCACGATTCCCAGTGTCGCCACGAGAAGCCACGGCGAATCGAGCAGGGCGGAGGGGTTGAAAAGCATGCCCACCGAAACGAAGAAGAGTACGGCAAAGGCGTCGCGCATCGGCAATGCGTCCGAGGCGGCCCGTAGGCCGAAGTCACTCCGCCCGACGATCGTGCCGGCGAGGAACGCGCCCAGCGCCATCGAGACCCCGAAGAGTTTCGCGGATCCGACGGCGATCCCCAGTGCGATCACCAGCACCGCGAGCGTGAAGAGTTCGCGGGAACGGGTCGCGGCGATCCGCTCAATAAACCAGGGGATGAAGCGACCGCCCGCGAGGACGACGACGGCTACCAGCGAGGCGATCTTCAGGCCGGCAGTGCCAAGCGCCAGAGCGACGCCCGCTGGCGTCGCCTCGCGTCCACCGAGCATGGCGGGCAAAACGACCAACGCGGCGACCGTGAGCAGGTCTTCCACGACCACCCAGCCGACCGCAATGTGGCCGGCTCTGGTGTGCAGGTCGCGATTGTCGGAGAGAACGCGGACCAGTACGACCGTGCTGGCCACGGAGGCCGCTCCGCCGAACACGATGCCTGTGGCCCAGCTCAATCCAGAAAGCCGCGCCGCGGCGAGCCCCAGCAGGATGGCGACACCACTTGCCACGAGGGCGCCGGGGATTGCTACACGGCGCACCTCGAGCAGCTCGCGGATGTGGAAGTTCAGGCCGACCCCAAACATCAGTAGGATGACGCCGACCTCCGCAAGTTGCTGGGCGAGCGCATGGTCGGCTTCAAAGCCGGGCGAGTGGGGGCCGACGACGATACCGGCCAGGAGGTATCCGACGATCGG
>CAIRDU010000048.1 GCA_903877395.1 uncultured Planctomycetaceae bacterium | reverse complement strand
TACTCGGCGCCGCCGCAGAGGGCTACGTCGGTCTCCCCACACAGGATCGAGCGGAATGCCCGGCCGATCGCCGCGGTTCCGGCGGCACAGGCGAGGGCACAGGTGGCATTGGGCCCGTGCAGCGAGTAGCGGATACCGAGCACCGCCGAAACCGCGTTGGGCATCAGCATTGAGACCGCCAGCGGATTGAAACGCGTCACGGAGGCGAGCAGCACTTCGAGGGCGTCCCTTGTGGGCTCGGCCACCTCCGGGCCGGCACGCCGGTCGAGCGACTGAAACGGCGCGAGGAGGTGGCTGTTCTGGGCCTCGATCACCGTGGTGATCCCGCCCACGCCCGTGCCCATGAAGACACCCGCCCGATCGCCGTCGATCCCGTCCAGCCGCCAGATCCTGCGCTTAGCGTCTACCAGCGACATCTGATACCCGGCGTCGGCCAGTGCTTCGCCAGCCGCGACAATCGCTAGCATGGCCGATTTATCGAGCCTCATCGCCTCGATCGGCTTGATCCCCGCAGCCTCAAAATCCACAACCGGAAGCGGTGCCCACGCTGTCGATTGGAACCCGCTCCACCACCGCCACCACTGCTCCGGGATCGGCCCCACCGCTGACCGGCCCGCTAGACACGCGTCCCAGCACTCCGCGGTTGACTTGCCCACGGGCGACACCATGCCGATGCCGGTGACCACCACGCGACGTCGGCTCATGAACTCTGCTTCCCAATCCACAGGCTGATGTAGCCGGCGATATCCCCAACCGTGGAAAGCCCTGCGGCTTCTGCATCGGACATCTGGCCCTTGAACTCTCGTTCGAGCGCCATCACGAGCACAACTGCGTCAACTGAGTCGGCGCCAAGGTCCTCCTTCAGCCTGCTCGAGGGCGACAGCGCACCGGCATCGAGGCCGAGCACATCCCGGATCACCGCGTCAACGCGTGCTACTACCTCGGCCGACGGCGGCGCCGCGTCTGAGTCTGACATATTCTCTCCCAAGGTTCGCGGCATCCACCAACGTCTTTCCGACAAAAAAGAGCCATACTACATCCGCTGGTACCACGAGTCGATGTGCTGCTCGCGACCGCGTCAGACGACACGCGCCACCATCGCCGCGGCGGTGAGCCCAGGGCCGAAGGCGATGCTCAGCACTGGCGTGCCTTTCTTCACCTCGGGGTCGTGCAGAATGCGATTCCAGATGTGCGGCACCGTGGCCGAACTCATATTGCCCCCCTCGCGAAGCACGTCCTTGCTGAGGGCGATCTGGTCCTTCGTGAGGCACAGGCATGCGCCGACTAGGTCGACGATCGCCGGACCTCCGGGATGGATGACCCAGAGAATGTTCGCCCTGTCCAATTCCAAATCGAGGCCTGCATCTCGCAGCAGTTCAGCGATGAACCCCGCGGTGTGGGTCGCGATGAGCCGAGGAACGTGCGAGGAGAGCGTCATTTCGAAACGGTTGGCGATAGGCCTCCACGTCATTGCGTTGAGGGAATCTGGAATGACGCACTCGGCGTACCGCAGCACCTGCATGCCCGGCCCCGGCCGTCCCCGGAATGCCTCTTCGGTGTACGCAGAATACCTGATGAATCCGTCGCCGAAGAGGCTGTCACAGATGATGTGTTCGGCGTCGAGACACTCGGGAGCCACGTGGATGGAGCATATCTCGGTGTGAGCGACGTCCACACGCGTGCCGGTGCGTGCCAAGCCGCTCGACGCTGCCGACAGGATGCCGGCGGCCATCCGCACAGCCGGGAACGCTCCGTAGCAGCCCTGATGGTAGCAATGGCTGACGGTCGTTCGGCTCCAATGTCTCTCCGAGACGAGCGCCTGCACCGGACTGGGCAACCGGTAGCCGGTGCAGGAGACGTGGATGATCTCGTCGGGGATATCGTCCGGCTCCGGATACATCTTCTCAACCGCCGCGCGGGCGTGCTCCCGAAACATCGTCAGTCGTGCGTCGAGATCCCATCCGCTAGGGCTTGCAAAAAACGCACTGGTAAACGGAATCGTGGCGTAGTCGAGGTCGCGAGGATCCTTTACAGCCTCCGCGTCTGGCAGAACCGTCACCCGCCTGCTCTGGATGTGCTTCGGGGAAACGCCGTACTTTTCCCATGCCGCCCGGATCATCGTGGGCGATAGCTCAGCCGTGTTCCCACCGCCGCGGCCGGTATTCGCATTGGCGACGAATCCGGCGAAACCGATCGCAATCTCTCGCAGTTTTTCCTGACACACAGGCTCGGTCAGGTACACCGGCCTGAAATCGGACAACACAACACCCATCCGTATACGATCACTCCTTCATCCTCGCCTCGAAGCAAATACCGTTGATCCAGCCTCGCCGACCGCCGCAGGAAGTCTTCGACGCCATTTCGTGTGGAGGATACCTGATTCGGATTTTTGCCGCCAATACACTCTCTCGCATAGACAACTAGAGCACAAAGGATAGCCCGATTTTCGCAACGGCCTGATGGCTGTTGGGGCGGCTTCATCTTCTGACCAAGCCACACCCACTCTCCTTGCTTGTGCCTCAGCAGAAGAGAACGAGAATCTGTGCGTGAATGTTGGCGCACGCGAGGCACAGCCTCTTTATCGTGCGAGGACTTCTTCAACCCAGCTATCACTACGTGGCGCACGCCACGGGCTTGCGGATGCGGTCGCCGGCCGGCGCAACTTCGCTACCCAGCACCAAACGCATACTCACCTGCCACACGCCATCGGGATCCGGCGTGACAATCCAGTGCGGCATCACAACGACCGATTGATTCACAAGCTCAAACCCGCCCTCGGATTGACTGACGGACTGGATGGGAAACGTCCAAATACCGGCGGGACTGCCGTTGGTGGCTGCGGTCATCGAGAGCCTCGCGTCGATTCCAAGCCAGTTGTCTACCAAGCCGATCACTGACACATGAGAAAGATCCAGCCGACTCCCCAGTTCGCCCAATTCGCGGCGAGAATCGGTGCCGGCACAGTCATAGAAAAATCTGCCCGCGGCCTGCGGAGGCATGCCCGCAAATCCAAACTCCACAGCAAGATGCTGGCGGAAGTCTTGCGGCAATCCTTCCAGTTTGTAGGCAATCTCAAGGCTGCGGGAGCCTGCTTCCAGCGTGATCGCCTTGGAGAGCGTGAACGGGATCCCCCAAACGTTGCCCTCCCGCGAGAGGAGCACTTGAATACGGCCAGGATTGCGGCGGACGCTTGCCTCATACGCTCCTGCAGCAAAGTCGCCCCGCTCGAGTGCCGTGCCGTCCATCACGGCATCGGAGTTCACGTCGGTATCCCAGAAGTGATCCACGAGGCTCTTGCGTCGCGAGATGTCGTAGCGGACCATCCGCTCTAAGCCTTCTTGCTTAAACTTCGCCAATTGTGAAGCATCGATCACGCTGCGGCCTGCCCCCGGGCCGGCCAGCACCTGGCTGTGGTAGGCCTCTGGCCGACGGTCGAGTGTGGCAAGCACGTTGTGCCGCTGATCGCGCAGGTCGAGTTCGTAGAGAATGCCGCCGCGAG
>CAIRDU010000047.1 GCA_903877395.1 uncultured Planctomycetaceae bacterium | reverse complement strand
TCGAATGAACGCTCAAGGCCCCTAGGCTCGCTTACACCGGTTTCCTTTTTTCAGGCTTTGCGGTCCCACCCGATGCGTGCAACTTTTTTTGCGATCGCGGCCTTAGCCTTTCTGCGGATCGTTGTAGGGATGCATTTTTTCTTGGAGGGCACCAACCACCTCCGCGATCCAGAGTGGTCGAGTGCTGGATTTCGCCGGGCTGCGGTGGGGCCATTGGCCTACATGTACCGCCGCGACTTGCCTCAGACAGGCGACTGGTCGGCTACGCTGGGGGCGGTCGATGTTCGTCCCGTCGCTGAGTCGGCTGATGCTTGGCAAGAGAGCGTGGTGTCGTCGTGGAGAAAGCTCCTCGATGCGCGGGGCAAGCGGGTGGGGTTGGACGAAGGCCAGAAGGCCGCCGCCGAAGAGCAGCTCGCAGCCGCGGCGCAAGAGCTCAACAACTATCTGGCTGGCATCGCCGAAGACCTCGCTGACTACCGGCTTCAGATCCAGCGACTGGCCACGATGGAGCAGTCGCCGGCGGCCGCACAGATTCCATTTGCGCGAGATCGGGTGAGCAAAAAACGCCGCGAACTTTCGGCCCAATCTGTCGGATGGATGAACGCCGCGGCGGCTATCGGCCACAAGCTTGTGTCGCAGTGGGACGATTCGTTGCCGCCCGCAGGCCGCCTCCAGGCAGATCGTGCCGTTGGCCCCACTGCGATCTGGCAGGCCGATCGGTTTGTAAGCTGGTCGCTCATCACGATTGGGGCTTGTCTCGTGCTGGGGTTTTTCACGAAGTTCAACGCCTTGGGAGGCGTATGCTTTTTGGCCAGCATTGTGGCCGCACAGCCATTTTGGGTGGGCGGAGCCCAAGACACCTACAATCAATGGGTCGAAATAGCCGCGCTTCTGGCCCTAGCGGCATTGCCTGTCAGCGGATGGAGCGGGCTGGATTACTTCCTGCAATCTTTTTCAAAAAAATGTTTCACGAAATCAGGCTGTTGCAGCCCGAAACAATCCACGAGGTGATTCGATGAACCTGACAGAATCCCAGAAGTTAATCGGCCAAGAGAATTTTTCCGACGCGATTAACGTCACGCGGCGAGATTTTCTGACCGGCACGCTGGCCGCAGGGCTGGCCACAGGTGCTGGCCTCGGCTCGCTCTACTTCGGTTACGGGAAGAGCGTGGGCAATCCGCTTCGCGTAGGAGTGCTTGGCACAGGCGATGAGGGGAGCGTGCTCTTGGGCGCCCACACACCAGACTATTTACAGGTGGTCGCGATCGCCGACATCCGTCCATACAACATCTTTCGCGCCTTCCACGGCGATGTCTCCAGTCCCAGCGCCTTGGCGGCAAGGCCCGGGCTGTTGGCCAAATACAAATGGTCGACAGAAGATGCAGCTCGCAAGCAGGTGAAGGTGTACGAGGCCTACGAGGAACTCCTAGCCGATAAAAATGTCGAGGCGGTCATCATTGCCCTGCCGCTGCATCTGCACGCGGAGGCTTCGATCAAGGCCATGCGTGCCGGCAAGCACGTGCTTACAGAAAAGCTCATGGGCCACAGCGTGCACGAGTGCAAAGAGATGGGTCGAGTGGCTCGCGAGACGAAAAAAATCCTCGGCACAGGCCACCAGCGGCACTACAGCATTCTCTACGACAATGCCGTTCATACGATCGGTAAAGCCCGTCTTCTGGGCGATCTGCATTCGATCCGTGCTCAGTGGCACCGGGGGAATCTTCCTGGCAACGACAGTTGGAAACCGGCGATGCCTGGGGATGAGTCGCTGGCCAAGCGACTGGCAGGCTGGAAGAAGGATTTGAGCAACGCCAAGCCCTCGGATATCGACTCCTTGCAGAAGAAGATCGCGCAATTGGAATCACAGGTTGCCGATGCATCGCTGGATCCCACGAAATTTGGTTACACCCAGATGACGCTGCCTGACGGTTCGTCCCGCTCGGCGCTGGAGGAATTAATCCGCTGGCGGCTATGGAATCGCACCGGTGGCGGACTTATGGCCGAACTGGGTAGCCACCAACTCGATGCCGCAGGCATTTTTGTCTCGGCGATGCACGGCGAAGGCAAGAAGGTGAAGCCGTTGACAGTGACGGCCGTCGGCAATCGCAGCCTCTTTCCGGCTGACCGTGAGATCGAAGACCACGTCTATTGCATGTTTGAGTATCCAGCCCCTGGCTACGAGGAAGACAAGCACAAGAAGATTGTCGTCACGTACTCCTCCATCAACGGCAACGGATTTGGCGAGTATGGCGAGGTGGTGATGGGCACCAAGGGCACGCTCGTGCTGGAACGCGAACAGGATGTGATGCTCTACAAGAACGCGGCGAAAGACACTCGCGTGACGGTGGCAAAAGCGAAGGACGGCACTCCCACGCTGGACACCACCGAAAGCGGCGGTGGCTATGCTGCTGGCGGCAAGCTCGGCGGCGACTCCGCCCCGCCCTCTCGCGGCTACACCGAGGAAATGGAGCACTGGGCGTGGTGCATCCGTAATCCTTCTCCCCAGAATCAGCCACGGTGCAAGCCCGAGGTGGCAATCGCGGATGCCGTCATTGCGTTGGTGACCAACATCGCTCTGGCAAATCCGGAGAAGCAGGCTAGGATCGAATTTCAGCCCGAGTGGTTTGACATTGCCAGCGATGCAACTCCCGAAGGCGTTGTGCCCGACATCACTCGGGATCGCTATAAGGGAACCGGTTCGTTTTCCTGATACCGAGCAGACCGCCAAGGCAGCGATTTTCGAATGAGTGCCACCGTTTTTATCAGTGGCACTGTCGTGTTGCCCGAGCGCCTTGTGCCGGACGGCATGGTCGTGTGCAGCAAAGGCAGGATCACCGCTGTCGAGAAGGCTCGACGACGTGTGCCAGAGGGGGCGGAGATCGTGGATGCCAAGGGTGGCTACATCTCGCCTAGATTCGTCGATATCCACGTGCATGGCGGTGCCGGTGCAGACTTCATGGAAGGCACTACCGACGCGGTGCGGAAGGTGTGGCTGCGCTCACGCCAAGCATGGCACTACCTCGATAGTTCCAACCACCACAACGGGCTCCTTTGAGCAGGTTATGGCAATGCTTCAGAGTTGCCGAGTGGTGCAGGCCAGTGGTTCAAGCGGCGCGGCCATCGCGGGAACGCATTTGTATGGGCCGTACTT
>CAIRDU010000046.1 GCA_903877395.1 uncultured Planctomycetaceae bacterium | reverse complement strand
GCGGCGGTGGCGGCGGTGGTTACCGCGGCGGTGATCGCTACTAGTTGTATCGTTCCCCCCAAATCGTTCATGATGTCAAGTATTGTATGATGTCGCAGGGGCCGTGTGCCAACCGTGCCGGCCCCTGTGATTCTTTCTTCTTCCGATTCGTTTTGAAGCCCCAACCACCCCGAGACAGTAGAAAAGATTCCCGATGCCCCCTCCCAATGCAAAGTTTGGAAAGTTTGGAAAGTTCGCCAAGAAAAAGGCCAAGCCGCGTCTCAAAGTCAAGCGGCTTGACCCGATCTTTATCGATGGCGAAAGGCCGCGGCCAATGTTTGTCGACTACAAGGACCTAGATTTGCTCGGCAAGCTCGTCAATCGCCAAGCCAAAATCCTGGGTCGCCGTAAGAGCGGTTGCACGGCTGCCAGTCAGCATGCCGTCACCAGCGCTATCAAGCGAGCGAGATTTATGGCCCTGCTGCCGTTTGTGGGCGAATGATGTCTGCCGCTGCACCCGAGCCGTTTGCGACCCGGCGACGCGTCGAGTTTCGCGACACGGATGCAGCAGGCATCGCTCACTTTTCGGCATTTTGTTTCTGGATGGAATCGGTGGAGCACGAACTCCTCCGGCGAGTGGGCGTAGCTGTCGTGGAGCGGCAAGCTGGAGGCATCTCGGTGAGTTGGCCTCGCGTGAGCGTGGCGTGCGACTATAAATCGGCTGTACGATTTGAAGACCAACTGGATGTCTTTGTTGGAGTTGACGAGATCGGCCGTTCGAGTGTGGCCTATGCCTTTCGCTTTGAACACAATGGGCTCTGGGTGGCCCAAGGCCGCGTGGTGGCCGTGCGGTGTTTGATGCATGCGGATTGCAAGGCGGAGGCAGTGGCCATTCTTCCCGAGATCATTGCAAAACTAAAGCCGTTTCAAGCGCGAACGTAGACTCGGTTGATGCTAGGGTTCTCGGTCGAAGCCAGCCGCGGAATGGTGGAGGAGCCCGTGCTCGAGGTCGATTGCATCTCGAAATCATTTGCCACACCGAGCGGAATGCTGCGAGTGCTGGATGGGGTTTCGTTTTCGTTGGCGGCTGGTGAACGCGTGGCGATCATGGGGCCCAGTGGCTCTGGCAAGAGCACGTTGCTCTCAATCCTCGGCGGTCTCGAAGAGCCAACATCGGGCAGTGTGCGGCTCAGCGGCATCCAAGCATCTGCTCATTCTGGCGATTCGGCTCGAGTGCGGGCTGCGTTTCGCAACCAGCACGTTGGCTTTGTGTTTCAGGATCACCATCTTCTCGGCGGTTGCACGGCGATTGATAATGTTGTGCTGCCCGGCTTGGCCACGGCCGCCGTATCGAGGCAAATCGAAGCCCGCGGCCGGTGGTTGCTTGAGCGAGTTGGCTTGGCCAGCCGTATGGGGCATCTCCCCAGCGAACTGTCGGGCGGGGAGCGGCAGCGAGTCGCCGTGGCCCGGGCGCTACTGCTCTCGCCAGAACTCGTGCTGGCCGACGAGCCAACAGGGCAATTGGATGCCCACGCCGCAGCCGAGATCACCACATTGCTGATCCAGCTTACCGAAGAAGCAGGAGGCGTGCTCGTTGTGGCAACGCACTCGACTGCAGTGGCCACGCGGATCGGCACGATTCGTCACCTCGTCGACGGATGCCTCCCCCCATGACTCCAGCCTCTCAGGCTCAAGCCTCTGACCAAGTATTGCGAGGGCCGCAGCCCGTGCGTGGGGTGCTTACGTTGGCGGTTCGGCTGGCCTGGGAGTGGTGGCCGCATGTGGCTGTATTGGCTGTGGCATGTGGAGTGGTGACTGCCACGATTACCGGGGCAATGGGCGTTGGTGATGCGATGCAGGCAGGCCTGCGCCGGCTCGCGATTCGCCGTTTGGCGCATATCGATTCGGCTGTGCTGGGAGAGGATTTCTTTCGCGCGAAATTGGCCCGTGAGATGGT
>CAIRDU010000045.1 GCA_903877395.1 uncultured Planctomycetaceae bacterium | reverse complement strand
CGTGGTTGGTACCATAGTCAAAGGTGATCGCCTGGTTGCCAGCTCTATTCCGGGTGTGGCATGTGTGCTTGGTGTGTGTGGTTCCAACAGGCGGCATTTAAAAAAAGCCTCCTTCACGAGAAGAGACCTCAGACTTTTGCAGCGATGGCTGCCCTGTGGGAAGCGATCAACGCGAGCAGAGCCTTCTGCGGAGTCACAAACTTCTCAACTCCCTCGCGCATGAGCACCTCTTCGAGGTGTTGCATATCGACCTTGGCATCGAGCTCTGCGAGGACTGCGGCCGGCGGCATTGTATCCACCTGCCGAGAAAAGGTTCGCGAAGGTTCAGCGGCCGCCTGCGTGGTGGCCGGTGGGTTGGTCTGGATGCCATCGCCGGCCAAGGCCGACACATACGTGCAGGCGTCGAGTCCCTTCTGCTTGACTCCGGTGCTGGCGAAGATGATCTCCTGCTGAAGCGGCGTGGGGTGGGTTTTCCAGAAGGCATGGTTTGCAGCCCAGACCCGTTTGGCATTCACGATGGCCAGCATTCCCTGTGCTGCGGGCGACAGGTCGGGCACATGCTGCTCGGTATAAACGTCGATCCGCGAGACAAACACGCTATAGACGCTCTTGAACGAGTCGAGCGAGGCACGTTTCACAGCGCCTTTCCAGACAGAGTCGCGGGCGCGAATGTATTGTGGCTTGGTGAAGATGAGCGTGACGTTCAACGGCACACCCGCAGCGGCCAGTGGCTCAAGCGCCCGGATGCCAGCTGGGGTTGCGGGCACCTTGATCATTCGGTTGCACTGACCAGCCGACCAGAATGTGCCCAGTTCGACGTAGCGAGCCACTCGCTCATCCTCAGACAGACCGTTCGCTGGATCCTCCAGCAGCGGATCCAATTCGAAGCTCACCCAGCCATCGTTCCCGCCGGTCTTCTTCCAGGTGTCCAGAAACGCACCTTGGGCATGTGTGACCAGTTCGTCGACCAGCGTCCAAGCGATGGCGGCATCGTCCTTGCCAGCAGCGATCAGCGACGGCAGTGAGTCATTGAAGCGACCAGTCTTGATGAGGTCGGAGATAATCACGGGATTGCTCGTGGCCCCGGTGGCCCCGTCGGCGATCGCGGAGCGAACGAGATCTGGGTCCACTGAATCGAGCCACGCTTTGGTGCCAGAGGCGACGAGCGAAGCAAGGCCGTGTGCCATGGAAAACTCCAAGTGGGATGTCTGCTGGGCTCAACGTGAATTCTAGAAAGGCAGATAGTCTTCCAGAAATCGGCCATTTGTTCAAGGAAGCGGCCAAGCCGTGCCATGCTGCCGATGGGGTTCTAGCTATTGCTTGAAGCATCGTGCTCTGATTTTTTGATCGCCTTCATGCCGGCGGCATCGGGCTGGAGTGATTTGTAAAAGTCGTCGAGCGGATAGCAGCCGCTGCGAAGGCCGTGCCGCGGGGCCGTTGTACAGTCGCTAAAAGTGCGGCAGATTTTCGTGCGTGTCAAGGATTGGCCGGCCAACGAATCGGCTGGCAGATCCGGATACGAAAGCACCATGCGGCCCAAGCCAACGACATCGGTCCAGCTTTGCCGCACAACAGCCTGAGCTGCATGGATAACATACTCCTGCAAGTAGCTATAGCCTGTGCCTACGAACACGAGGCTTGGCTTGCCGAACAGCGTCGATTTGCCGCCACACCCCGATGAGTGGATCCTCGGGCGGAGGGTAGCCGTCGGAAGGCGCAAACGCTGCTGGACGCTGGATGTGTGGCACGGTATAGGGGCTGCCTGCGGAAAGATTCACGCTGGCCACCCCGAGATCGCGCAGATTCCTGAGCAGTTGAATCGGTTCGTTGAGATCCATCTGTGTGGGGTCGGTTTCGTTCACACCAAATCCGCAGTCGTACGGGATCGTATCAACCCATGGCCACGGCTCGCCGTGATCGCCCACCCGATGCCAAGGCACCGTGTCAAAGAGCGAGAGTCGCACGCCAATGATAAGGCCAGGACACGCTGCTCGCACCCGTTTTACCAGCGTGCAAAGCAGCCGCGTGCGGCCTTGAAAATCTCCGCCAAATCTACCTGGCCGCCTGCGAGCCGAAAGAAACTCATGCACCAGATAGCCGTGACACGCCTTCAGATCCACCATGGCAAACCCGGCAGCCGCCGCGTCGCTCGCGACGGCCACGTAGCGAGCGATGAGCCG
>CAIRDU010000044.1 GCA_903877395.1 uncultured Planctomycetaceae bacterium | reverse complement strand
TGACGACCCATTCCTGCCCCTATCCGGAACTCGCTGAAAAAGACCGTGGAATCTGCGCCGCTGAGCGGGCGATGATTCAAGATCTCGTCGGCACTCGGGTGCAACTCTCGGAATGCCGTCTGGATGGCGCCTCCTGCTGTCGCTTTACTGCGAGCCCAACGGTTGCCGCTGGACTACCTGAGAAGACGCGAGACCCTTGAAACCGACCCGTCAGAAGCATTCAATATGGGATGGTTTCCCGAAACACAGTTCCTGGAACGGCGCAGACTGCTAATCCAATCACCTATTCACGTGGAGCCCACCCCATGACACAGCCCTGGATTGAAGGCCGATTCGAAGAAAATATGGTGCTCACGACCGTCGAGCAAGCCATCAACTGGGCTCGCCAGTCGAGCATTTGGCCGATGACGTTCGGACTGGCCTGCTGTGCTATCGAGATGATGGCCGCCGGTGCCAGTCGCTACGACATGGACCGCTTCGGGGCCGGTGCATTTCGAGCATCGCCTAGACAGGCTGACTTAATGGTCGTGGCCGGCACCGTCACCTACAAAATGGCCAGCCGTGTACGGCGACTCTACAATCTCATGCCTGATCCGAAGTATGTGATTGCCATGGGCGCGTGCACAACAGGCGGTGGACCGTATTTTAAGTGGGGCTACCACGTTGTGAAGGGCGTTGATTTGGTGGTACCGGTAGACGTTTATGTTCCGGGTTGCCCACCGCGACCGGAGAGCCTCTTGGAGGGTCTCATGCGGATTCAAGACAAGATCGCTGGCCAACGCATTGCCAAACGAGCCGGCGGCATTGGCAAGATGGACGACGAACTGCCGGTACCGCATCACTCTGGCTATGTCACATCGCCAGTGGGCAGCAGTGAACTTGTGTACGACCACCAGAAGGTTCAGTCGTAAGTCGACTCGAGAGTCCACAAAGGAATTTCAATTGATGAGCGTTGATTCAAAGGAAAAACTGATCGTCTCCGGACTGCACGTGGCCGTGAACGGGCAGGAGATTTTGAAGGGGGTCGATCTTGAGATTGGCCGGGGTGAGATCCATGCGCTAATGGGCCCCAACGGCTCCGGCAAAAGCACGCTTGGCTACGCCATCATGGGGCATCCGAGCTATGAGATTACATCCGGCACGATTGAGTTAGTGGATGCCGATGGCACGCGACACAATGTGCTGGAAATGGAGCCCGACCAACGCGCGCGCGCGGGCATTTTTCTAGCTTTTCAACGCCCCATGTCGATTCCAGGTGTGCGACTAGCCGACTTCCTGCGCCATGCCGTCACAAACATCCGCAATCCCAACCGCAAGGAAGGGCAAGACCTGATTCCAATGCGTGAGTTTCGCGGCGATCTCAAGGCCAAAATGGCCGAACTGGAGATGGACTCTGATTTCGCCCGCCGCTATGTGAACGACGGCTTTTCCGGTGGCGAAATGAAGCGAGCCGAAATTCTCCAACTGGCGATGTTGCGGCCGCGTTTTGCCGTGCTCGATGAAACAGATAGCGGCCTGGATGCCGATGCCGTGCGACTGGCCAGCCAAAGCATTGCAAAGATCGGTGGGGCGGACATGGGCATTCTCGTGATCACACATCACGAGCAGTTGCTCGAACACAATATTCCACACCGCACACACGTGATGCTCGGCGGACGGATCGTTGAATCGGGTGGTCCAGAACTAGCTACCGAATTACACAAACAGGGCTACGAGCGAATCCGTGTCGCCTATCCCGAGGCGGCAGCCGCAGAGCAGGCGATGACGGCAACGGCCTGACCGGGCGGCCGACAGACAACACACCCAGAGAAAGAAATACCATGGCCATCGGACTCCAGCAGACAGCCCTTCAAGAATCGTCCACGCTCGCCATTGGCGAGATCAACAAGTATGACTTCCGCACCAACTCGCCGGCAATCTTCAAGGCCCGCAAGGGGATCGATCCAGAGATCGTTTCGCAGATCTCCGAGATGAAGAAGGAGCCGGTTTGGATGCGCGACTTCCGATTGAAGTCGCTGGAAATCTTCAACTCCAAGCCAATGCCCAACTGGGGCGGCCATATTGGCGTCAACTTTCAAGACATCTTTTATTACCTCAAGCCCACCGAGCAGCAGGGCAAGACGTGGGACGAAGTACCCGAAGAAATCAAGAAGACGTTTGAGCGCCTTGGCATTCCCGAAGCGGAACGAAAGTATCTCTCTGGCGTGAAGGCACAGTTTGAAAGTGAGGTTGTCTACGGCTCGCTCCAAGAGGACCTCGCCAAGAAGGGAGTGATTTTCACCGACACCGACACGGCCCTGCGCGAACACCCCGAACTCCTGCGCCAATACTTCGCCACGATCATTCCTTCTACCGACAACAAGTTTGCGGCCCTCAATTCGGCCGTCTGGTCGGGCGGTTCGTTTATTTATGTGCCCAAGGGAGTGAAGATCGACTTCCCCTTGCAAGCCTATTTTCGAATTAATGCCGAAAGCATGGGGCAATTTGAACGCACGCTTATTATCGTGGACGAAGGTGCG
>CAIRDU010000043.1 GCA_903877395.1 uncultured Planctomycetaceae bacterium | reverse complement strand
GGTCGGAGCAAAAAACGCTGCTCTACATGCCGCCCGGCGATGCACCGGTGCCGCTGCTCGTCGCGTTTCACACCTGGTCCAACGACTACGCGCAGAACGAGTCGCCCTACGCCGAATGGTGCATCGCCCGCGGCTGGGCGATGCTGCATCCTGATCTCCGCGGTCCCTCCAATCGGCCCGGGGCTGCGGGCTCCGATCTCGCGATCGCAGACCTGCGGGCCGCGATCGAACTGGCCCGGAAATCACGGGCCATCGACGAACGCCGCATCTATGCGGTCGGCGTGTCGGGAGGAGGCATGATGACGCTGCTGGCGGTCGCCCGCATGCCAGAAGTCTGGGCCGCTGGCTCGGCCTGGGTGCCCGTCACCGACCTCGTGGCCTGGCACGCCGAATCGCGGGTACGCAACAACAATTATGTAGCCGACATCGAACGGATCTGCGGCGGGCCGCCGGGCGGTTCGGCCGACATCGATGGCCAGTACGCGGCGCGGTCGGCTGTGGTGGTACTCGCCAAGGAAAAACTCGACATTCCGCTCGACATCAACACAGGCATCCACGACGGGCACACCGGCAGCGTTCCAGTAAGCCACGGGCTCCGTGCATTCAACGCCGTGGCCTCACCGCCCGACAGGATCGCCGAGACCACGATCGCCAACATGGTGACCAGCAGGGCCGTGCCGGCCGCGCTCCGGTTTTCCGGCACCGACCGGCTGTATGCTGCCCGGCCCGTCCTCATGCGCCACGTCAGCGGACATGCGCGGATCACTGTCTTCGACGGCGGCCACGAAATCCTGCATGAGGCGGCGCTTACATGGCTCGAAGCGCAGGCGAAGGCGGCCCCGCCCATCTGGGATGTCGAGGGCCACGAGACTCCCGTGCTCCAACAGACGGTCGCACCATCCGGACGGTAAATGCCTTCCCTGCAGATGCGTGTCGAAAAACTCGAGCAACGCCGCATCGGCTCCTTTCAAGCCGTGGCCCTCGCCCTCCAGAGTCAGGAACTTTGCCTCCACGCCGGCCGCCCGCAGTTTCTCCACCAGCCACTCGGATTGCTCATGGGCGACGTACTTGTCGGCGATGCCGTGGATGCAGAGTATCGTCGCCGCGTCCGGCGTCACCCAAGAGAGCGGGCTGGCCTGGATGTACAGCCCGCGGTGTGTTTCCAAACAGCCGCCGAGCACCTTCGGCAGCACGTCCTTGCCATCCACGCTGGTCTCCCAGTTGCTGACGAAATCGCTGGGCCCGCAGATGCTCACCACGCAGGTGACCGCGTTTGACTACTCGGTGTTGCCGCCGTTCCCCACGGATCGGGGCACGTTGGGGGTGACGGTTCCTGCGGATGGCGGCGCTGTGGCGATAGCCCGACGCGATGTACTGCCGTCGAGGCCGATGAGGCTGGCGATGCCAAACAGCCCCGCGAACGACATGCTCTTGTCCGAATTGATCGCGAGCGTGCGAGCGAAGTCAAAGAGGACATTCGCGCCGGAGGCGAGTTGGAGGTCGCCCCCGCTCAGGCCGCGGCCTCCGACGGCGGTCTTAAAGTGGGTAGATCACACTACGGAATCCGCCGCCTCAGCACCAACAATGGATCGGCTTCCGCACGGGCTCGCGGGGAACTCATCGGCTTCGACAGGATCATCCCCGCCACAAAACCAGCCACGTGGGCCGAGTAGGCCACACCGCCTCCACCGCCACTGGAATCAAAAACGCCACTGATGATCTGAAATAAGAACCAGATGCCTACGGCCATATAGCCCGGCACGTCCACCATCATCCGCAAAACAATCACACTCACCCGACGCTGAGGGTGAAGCACAAGATACGCACCAAGGACGCCGGAAATCGCTCCCGATGCACCAAGGCAGGGCGTCATTGCCGCCTCACCGCTGCTATTGGAAACCACAAAGGCTAACGACGCCAGCACTCCTGTGGTCGTATAGAACACCAAATACTTGAAGTGCCCCATATCATCTTCGACGTTGTCGCCAAAGATCCAGAGGAACCACATGTTGCCTACCAGATGCATGATGCTGCCGTGCATGAAAATAGCCGTGAGGAGCGTGAGCCAGACGGGAATCGGCGTGGGCATGAGGCCCGGCACAGGCACCTCCACCACACGGCCTTCCATCGGTATCGCTCGCACGGACGGTTCGGTAATCACATCCCGGCCAGAAAGAATTTCTGCCGGCACTTGGCAATAGGCCAGGGTGACGCTGTCGTTGTGTCCCATCTGTTGGAACACGACAAATACAAAAACATTCGCCAGCACCAGCGAGATCGTGACCCACGGAAAAGACTGCCGATCTGAATTATCGTCTCCGACAGGAAAAACCATTGATCGCACTCCCTCGATAGAAAATGGTCAGGATAGCCCGTTGGCTCAACGCGTGAAGGCCGCGACCCACACTGACAAAACGTGAGACATCGTAAAATGAGGCACGTGTTTCATTTTATAGCGTTTTTTTCATTTTTCAGCTTGAGAACAAATTGAAATCCCAACTGTCCACAATGGATATCACGGGCCGATACAAAGAAACGCCTTGGCCTGCGAGCCAACAACAAAAATGATTTGAACCTGTGCAGTGGGCAAACGAATAGTACTCCGTCGTTTGGGAAGTGCTGGACTCGCAACCCGAACGACAAACACTACGCCAATCGCAAGCGGTTCTTTCTTGAGGCAACTGTTTTCAAGAAGATTCGTCCTACGGGATAACGCTTTTCAGGGAACGATTGGCGGTTACCGAAATGGTGACCATCATGGCTCGCTCCGCTTTCATCGCGAATTTCCGCGCACATTTCAAAAAAAGAAAAGACTGTCGAGGCTTGGGCTTGTCTTTGGAGTCGCTCGAGACTCGCGTCTGCCTCTCGGTCAACTTGGGTTCGGCATCGCAGAGCCACCAACAGATCCAATGGAACGGCCACGCTGTGGAAGTTCGAGCCGACAGCTGGATCGTTCATGCGGCATCGACTTCTTTGATGCCTGCCTCTTCGTTCAATCTGGCAGCACACTGGCAGACCGCCTCGCTTGGCGAAGGTTTTTATTCGCTGACAGCGCCGGGAGCCGGCGTGCAGGACGTTGTGAACTGGGCCTCTGGCACAAGCGGTGTGGCCTATGTTGAGCCAGACTTTAGCATCGCTCCCACAATCGCCCCCAACGATCCCACATTCAGCCAACTCTGGGGTCTCAACAATGTCGGGCAGTCGGGTGGCGTGGCCAATGCCGACATCAATGCCCCAGAAGCGTGGAACACAACAACTGGCTCCCGCACTGTCGTTGTTGCCGTGATCGACACCGGCATCGACTTCACCCACCCCGATCTGGCTGCCAATGCCTGGCACAATCCTGGCGAAGTGGCCGGCGACGGTATCGACAACGACGGCAATGGCTATGTGGACGATGTGTACGGCTGGGACTTCGCCAACAACGACTCGAACCCAATGGACGACAACGGCCACGGCACGCATGTCTCGGGCACCATCGGGGCCGTGGGCAACAACGGTGTGGGTGTTGCTGGCGTCAACTGGCAGGTGTCGATCATGGGCCTGAAGTTTCTCAGCGGTGCCGGCAGCGGATCGACGAGCGGAGCCATCGCGGCGATCAATTACGTCACCCGGATGCGACGCGACTTTGGAATCAATATCGTCGCCAGCAACAATAGCTGGGGTGGGGGTGGCTTCTCCACTGCCCTCCGCGATGCCATTGAAGCCGGCGGCCGGGCAGGCATTCTCTTCGTGGCAGCAGCAGGCAACGAGGCCGGAAACAACGACGGAGCAACTCCGTCCTACCCGGCCAGCTACACCAGCGAATCAATTATCTCTGTGGCCGCAACCGACCGCACAAACACGCTTGCCAGCTTCTCCAACTACGGCGCCACGAGCGTTGATCTTGCAGCCCCTGGCGTGAGCATTATTTCCACAACACCCAACAATACCTATGCTTCCTACAGCGGCACCTCGATGGCCACACCCCATGTCACCGGCACGATTGCACTGCTTGCAGCTGCTTATCCACAAGCCACGGCTTCTGCGATCCGCACTGCCATCCTCACGGGCACTACCCCCGTGGCAGGCCTCGCAGGGAAAGTCGCCTCCAGTGGATTGCTCAACGTGTCGGCCGCCCTCCAACGCCTCGGCAATCCAACCGCTCCAGTCACACCTCCGCCGGCCTCGGCCAATCCGCTCGAGCCAAACGACTCCATCGCATCGGCCACGATCGTCGGGCTCGTCAATGGTCACGCTGCGTTGAGCGGCTTTGTGGGAGACGGTGCCAACACCTCTCGCGATGTCGATATGTTTGCAATCACAGTGGCTGCCGGCAGGGCCATCACAGTGGATGTCGACGCCGGTTCCCTCCCCGTGCGATCAACGCTAGATTCCTTTGCGAGGGTGTTCGATGCGGCCGGCCGCCAGCTTGCAAACAACGACGATTTCGGCGGGTCGCAGGATAGCTATCTTGTGTTTGTAGCTCCAGCCGCTGGCACGTATTACGTCGGCCTGTCGGCCTATATGAACAGCTCCTATAACCCGCTCACTGCTGGCAGTGGCACAGCGGGCACCACCACGGGGGCGTACGCCGTGACCTTCACTGTCGCTCTGCCAATCCTTGCTGCAGACATTATAGATGTCACTCCTGACCCCCGAACCACCGCAGTTGCATCGATCACAATCGCGTTGAATCGCAGGGTTACCGGTGTCGACGTCTCCGATTTGCGGCTGACCCGCAACGGCATCGACGTGCCCCTGACCGGTGCAGTGATCGCCTCGACCAACGGCGTGCTCTGGACGCTCTCCGGCCTTACGGCGACGACCTCCTCGATCGGAATCTACACGCTCACGCTGAACGCCGGTTCCAGCGGGATCGTGGATACCGCTGGCCGGGCGTTGGCCAACTCTGCGTCTGATACATGGACGGTTTTGGGTGCCACGCTTACAGACGCCGGCGACACGCTTGCTACGGCCACTGCCGTTGCGGTCGTCACAGGTGACGTGCGGCTAGCCGGCAGAATCGGCGACAATCGCTACGGGGCCAAGGATGTCGACTTCTACCGAGTGAGCCTCCAAGCCGGTCAGCAGTTTGTGATCGACATCGACGCGAGATCGCTCGCTGGATCGTCCACGCTCGACAGCTACGTGCGTCTGTTCGACGCCAGCGGCCGTCAACTCGCCTCCAACGACGACTTTGGTGGCTCGATAGACAGCTATCTGGTCTACACGGCCCCGATAGCCGGCACATACTTCGTGGGTGTCTCTGGCTACGGCAATGCATCCTACACTTCCACCCAAGATAACTCCGGCCGCAATGGATCCGTCGGTAGCTACCAGATCTCACTCGGTTTTGCCGCCACGCCACCCCGTTCCAACACCAACGCGATTCACATGCTGGGATTCACCGACGGCGATGTGACCCCAATGCAAAACGCCCGCCGGCTCCAGATGCAAGCTGCGTTCGCGGCCTTTGGGGCCAGTTGGATGGGAACTACACAGCCGAGCCCCGGCCGAAATGTCTTGCGTTTTTAACCGGCGGCGAGGCGATCCAAGCCCGATGCAAAGCCGAAGTGAAGCCGGCCAAACAACGCTCTTTACTTCGTGAACCGGTGCACCATCCGATGGCGATAGACCTCGCCTGGATTGAGTTGAGTGGTGGGCCACTCGGGATGGTGGATGCTGTCAGGATACTTCTGCGTCTCCAAGCAGATGCCGCCTTGCTTCGCATAGACTGCCCCTCCCTTTCCGTGGAGCGTGCCGTCTAGGTAATTGCCCGTGTAGATCTGAATACCAGGCTGATTCGCAAGAACCTCCAGCGTCCGGCCGCTGGGCGGATGGCGAAGCGTCGCAACTCGCCGCAGATCGGCTTGCGGCTGCCAGCCACGCACCAGAAAATTATGATCGACGCCTCCTGCATTCTTGCCGTCAGGGCTCGGCGGCAAGGCATCAATGGCATTTCCAAGAAGGACTGATGGAATGCGTTCCGGACGAAAATCGAATGGCGTTTTTTCAACCGGTGCACAATCACCCGTAGGAATGCCACCGCCATCGACCGGCAGATACGAGTCTGCATCAACAGATAACTCGTGATCGCGGATCGTCCCCGAGGCATGCCCTGCCAAATTCCAATACGAGTGGTGAACTATATTCACGATCGTGGGAGCGTCGCTCGTGGCCGTCATCTCCAGACGCAATTCGCCTGCGGGAGTGAGCGTGTAGGTGACCGTCGCAGTGAGCTGCCCCGGATAGCCCTCGTCGCCGGCCGGCGACACCAACTCCAATTGAAGAGCCGGCCCCTGATCCAAGAGGAGAGGCGTGGCTTTCCACAGCTTCTTGTCGAATCCAGAGTCGCCTCCATGCAGGTGGTTGTCGCCGTTGTTCTTTGCCAGCGTGTACTTTTTTCCATTCAGTTCAAAGCCACCGCCAGCAATCCGATTGGAAACGCGGCCACACGTCGCACCAAAATAAGGGTTTTCGGCCACATAGCCGTCGAGTGTGTCAAACCCTAAAACAACATCGATCGGCTTTTCGTTGGGTTTGCGGCCCGGCACACAAAAACTCGTCAGGGTTGCACCGTAGTCGATGATCGTTGCCTGCCATCCGCCGGGCACCGCGAGCGTGTAGAGGCTCACCGCTCTTCCGTCCGGCAACTTTCCAAATGCCGTCACCGTTGGCTTAGAAGCCTGTGTTCCTGTCGACTCGACCGCGGGCACCCCCGTCACGGCGCATGCCGTAAAAATACTCATCGCTGCTACTCCTAAAATCTTCACGCTGTACCGCTCTGCTTGGGTGCCATGCGAGACCGTGCCGGCGTGCTGCCAGCCTCGACCTCCGCCTGACGGTTCCGAATCCAGCCGTCGACGCTCCAAGGACCGCCGCCAAAGGCTACCAACGCCAGCAACCCACCGCCGATCGCCATATTTTTCATGAACTGGATCGTCTGCAACTGCCGCTGAACTGGATCTGCGAACTTCCAGAAATCGTGAAAGTAGTACGTCGCGGCTGCCAGAAAAACGATCAGGAACATCGCGCCGAACCGAGTCCACGCACCGCTGACCACAGAGAGCCCACCGAGGAGTAACAGGCCAATGGCGCCAAACAGTGCCAGTTTCGGGCTGGGCACTCCCTCTGTCGCCATATACTCGGCCGTCGCCTTGAACTGTGGAATCTTGTTGCCAATAGCACTGGCCAAAAAAATTGCCGCGATCATCAGCCTGGCTAGAAGCGACACAAAACCTTGCACGATCGTTGTCAATTGCGACATCGCAAATCCCTTTCCGTAAAAATCAGCGGCCTCTCACGAATCCGTGCATCTCATAACGATAGCTCGAAACCAAATCGTCGCGGAGAGGGCCGGCCTGGGGCAAGAGCAGATCGGACAAACGCTATTCTTTCCGCGGCCAGGCCGGCTGATCGCGGGTAATACAGTGCAAGCCCCCGCGGCCGCGAACCAATGCGCGACAGTCAACAGGCAGAATCTCCCGGCCAGGGAAGCAGCGTTCGATCGTGCAAATCGCCGCATCGTCAGTTGGATCCAAAAACACCGGCACAGCGACCATCCCGTTGGCGATGTAGAAATTCAAATGGCTGGCGGGCAGTTGCGTGTTTTCAAAACGATAGCGGGATGGGATGTCGATCGGAATTACCTCCAACTGCCGGCCCTGCGCATCCTGGAATGTGCGCAGCACGTTCAGGTTAGCTTCCAAGGCCGCATGGTTGGGATCCAGAGGATCTGGCTGCCTGGCCGCCACCACGCGGCCAGGCGCAACGAATCTTGCGAGTTGGTCGATGTGCCCGTCGGTGTCATCACCGGCGAGTCCACCGCCGACCCAGAGCACGCGATCGATTCGGAGTTGCTCGCACAGAACCTGCTCCAGATCCTGCCGCGACAGACCTGGATTACGAGCTGAATCCTCCACGCACCGATGGTTCACTAAGAGCGTGCCTTCTCCGTCGGTTTCTATGCCGCCCCCTTCGAGCACCATCCCCGGCAAGACAACCTCCATGCCCAGCCATCTGGCAATCGTGCGAGCCACCTTCGCATCGGTATCCCACGGGGGATATTTTCCGCCCCATGCGTTCCACTCCCACGCTACTGCGATCGGCTCCGACAACCGATCTTCGCAGGCCTGAGACACTCTGGGTAGCAGAAACACAGGCCCCGTATCACGCAGCCACGAATCGTTTGTGGGAATATCGACGAGCTCCACATTGGGCACAGCACCAACCTGCTGTCTGGCCTCCTCCAGCACCGCGCCAGACGCGATCACTCGCACAGGCTCGTAGGCAGCCAACAGTCTCACCACCTTTTCGTACACGTTTGGAATCGGTGCAAAGTCGCCGAGCCACGTGGCCTTGCGGTGCGGCCACGCCAGCCACGTGGCAGCATGCGGCTCCCATTCAGCGGCCAGGCGATAATTTTGTTTCTGCGAAGCCATGGCGTTTAGGGGCCCCAGCGATTGAGAAGACCGGCGTAGCTCTCCACTCGACGATCGCGAAAGAACGGCCAGCGTGTACGAGACCATTCAATGCGGGCCAGATCGCACTCCACAACCAACGTCTCAGCCGCATCGTGACTGGCCTTCGCCATCAGTTCGCCACTTGGAGCATAGACAACGCTGCCTCCCCAGAAGGCCAGCGGCCCTTCGCGTCCAGTGCGATTCACCGCCACAACAAACACTCCGTTGGCAATCGCATGGCTCCTGAGCATGGTGTCCCACGCTTCGTACTGCTGTCGGCGGAGCGATTCCTCTCCGTCCAACCAACCGATCGCCGTGGGATAGAAAATAGCCTGCGCTCCGGCAAGCGCCGTCAGCCTTGCGGCCTCTGGATACCATTGATCCCAGCAGACGAGCGGGCCAACGGTAAGCCGGCTTGTGGGTACACCCATAAATCCGGTGTCGCCGGGCGCGAAATAAAACTTCTCGTAGTAGTGCGGGTCGTCGGGGATATGCATCTTGCGATACGTGGCCAACATTGATCCATCCGCCTCGAACACCACGGCTGTGTTATGAAACAGGCCTGGGGTGCGACGTTCAAACACGCTCCCGATCAGCACAACCCCATGCCGCCGGGCTGCTTCTCCAAGCAGATCCGTCAGCGGCCCCGGCAGCGTTTCTGCCTCGGCAAACTTCCCATGATCTTCGCTCTGACACGGATACTCCCCTGCAAAAAGCTCTTGCAGGCAAACGACCTGAGCACCACCGCTGGCCGCCTCGGCTATCCCAGCCACCGCCTGCAGGATGTTGTGCTCGCGGGAAGAACTACACGCCGACTGCACAAGCCCCACTCGCACGATGCTGTTCATCGTTTTGGACCGGTTCATCTCGCAGCCGTTTCGAGTTTCGTTGGCATCTCCAATTTCGCTGCCGGCACTGGAAACTGCTCGGCAAGTTCGGCCACATCCCGCTTGATCGTGGCCACCACCTGCGGATCGGCCGCCGACTTGAGCGCTCGCAAAATCCACGCGGCCACCTGCTCCATCTCGGCTATACCCATGCCGCGGGTCGTGAGGGCTGGCGTGCCCAGACGGATGCCCGACGGATCCATCGGCTTACGCTCGTCGAAGGGGATCATATTTTTGTTGCAGGTAATGCCGCAGCGATCGAGCACCTCTTCGGCTAGTTTGCCCCCGATGGCAAGCGGCGTGACATCCACAAGCATGAGGTGGTTGTCTGTGCCGCCGCTAACAAGCTTGACGCCGCCGGAGGCCAGCGCCCCGGCCAACGCCCTCGCGTTGTCCACCACTTTCTGGGCATAGATTTTGAAGTCGGGCCGCAAGGCTTCGCCAAACGCCACCGCCTTGCCGGCGATCACGTGCATCAAGGGCCCCCCTTGCGTGCCCGGAAATACGGAACGATCGAGAGCCTTAGCGTTTTCCGCGCGGCACATGGCGATACCGCCGCGAGGGCCGCGAAGCGTTTTGTGCGTCGTGCTCGTGACGAAATCTGCGACCGGAACGGGGTTGTCATGAATGCCTGCAGCGACCAAACCAGCGTAGTGAGCCATGTCGACCATCAGTTTTGCGCCCACTTCCCTTGCGATGTCGGCAAACGTGCTGTGTGGAATCTCGCGAGGATAGGCGCTCGCGCCAGCTACGATCAGCTTGGGCTTGTGTTCTCTTGCCAACCGCCATACCTGATCAAAATCCAGCAACTGGTTGTCGCGACGGACACCGTAATGGACGAAGCGATAGAGGATGCCCGAACTGTTGAGCTTCATGCCGTGCGTGAGGTGGCCGCCGTGGGCCAAGTCAAAAGCCAGTACCGTGTCGCCTGGCTGAATGGCTGTCAGGTAGACGGCCGAATTAGCTTGGCTTCCCGAATGGGGCTGCACGTTGACATGCTCGGCACCGAAGAGCTGTTTGGCACGGTCGCGTGCGAGGTCTTCGACCGTATCCACAAATTCGCAGCCGCCATAGTAGCGATGGCCTGGATAGCCTTCGGCATATTTGTTGGTCAACACGCTGCCTACAGCCTGCATCACAGCGGCACTCGTGAAATTTTCGCTGGCGATCATCTCCAAGCCATCCTGTTGGCGAGTCTGCTCCGCGGCGATCGCCGCCCACACGTCCGGATCATCCAGTTCAATCAAATTAGGGGTAGCACTCATGATGATCCTTCTAAAAAATTAATTCCTCAAATACGCTC
>CAIRDU010000042.1 GCA_903877395.1 uncultured Planctomycetaceae bacterium | reverse complement strand
ACTACTGGCCCGACACGGCCAGCATCGTCGAACGCATGGTGCCCTACAAAAAAGGCCTCGTCGATGGAGTCAGCAAGGCGTACTACGTCGATGGCAAACCGAAGCGGGAACTACGATTCCGAAAGAACAAACAGCACGGTATCGAGCGGCAGTTTGCGCCAGACGGTAGCGTCGAGAAGGAAAGGTTCTGGATTGACGGCGACACGGTAACCGCCGAGGAATTCAAGACCACATTCAAGGAATAAGTTTTCAATGAAGCGTGTCATAGAGCCATTCATGTTTTGTGCGCGGCCGCTCTTTCGGCAGCCGTCTGGCCGCACGCTTCACATAAGTGTCACCCGAGCGGTGGCGATGGGTGTGTGGCTCGTGGTGCTGTCGGTCGCCCATGCAGCCGATCCGTGGACGTCTCTCTCGACGCTGTCTGCACCGACCCTCCCAGCCAACGAGATACAATTCATTGCACCGGCCAAGGATGGCAGCCTTTTCGTCGGCACGCTCAAGGGCGTTGTGCGGCTACGAGGGAATGTCTGCGAAGCAATACTCAACCCGACCGGCAACGAGAAAATTCCTCAGCCCCTCAAGGCGTGGTGTCTCGCAGAGCTCGCAGACGGCACGCTCTGGATCGGCCACGAGAAGGGGGCTGTTCGGGTCGTCGAGGGAGTCGCTACGAATTTCCTGCCGGGCTTGCAGGTTGCGCCGATGGTGGAAGGGAAGCCCGGTGAGCTATGGGCGATTGGAAAAAATGGAAATGGCTCCGACAAGGGGCTTTACCGGTGGGAAGGCCAAGAGTGGAAGCGGTTACCCGGCAGCGAAAAAATGCCTTTCGAGGATATGGTGCGCACAGCTGACGGACACATCTGGGCAATTGTGGAGGGGAATGGTGTCATCGAGATCGATCCGGCAGCCGATTTTTCGACCGCAGTTCACCACCTGCAAGGGATCACCGTGACGATCATCTATCCAGACCAACCCACCCGGGAGAAGAAGGATAAAAAATCGAGTGCCGCCGTTTGGGCTGGCACGTGGGGAAGGGGCGTGGCCATGTGGGATGGCACGTCGTGGCACAACCACCTTGAAAAACTAAAGGCATCAGCAGTGCTTCAGATTGCACGCGATGCGGCCGGTGGACTCTGGGTAGCAACGAGTGCCAGCGGCGTATTCCATGCCGATCCCTCCGGCACAACCTGGAAGCAAGACCTCGTTACAGATGGCTCCATCAACCTGCTGGCAACCGATCGACGAGGAAACGTCTGGGTGAGCGGGCAGCAGACCGGCGGCCTGCGCAGATACGATGGCACCGCGTGGCTCGTTTCGCTCGACAGCCCGCTGCCGATCCAATGCCTTGTGGATGCACCCGATGGCCGGCTCGTGGCTGGAGGCATCCTCGACGGCGTGCATCTCCTGAAGGCCGACGCGGTGCCACAACCTCCCCCCGCACAGCCCCTCCCAGCCAAATAAACTGTTCTCCGTTCGCCCTACACCACGAAGGAAAAGGACTCTCTCGCGTGACAGACTCTATCAATTCCAGTGTCGCCGCCGAGTTTCGCGAATTGATCGATCGGGTGCGGCATGAGATCCACAAGGTAATCGTGGGGCAGCACGAACTCGTCGACCTCACACTCCAGTGCATCTTCTGCCACAACCACGCGCTTTTGATGGGCGTGCCGGGACTCGCCAAGACATTGCTCGTGACGACCGTGGCCCGCGCGGTCGGGATCTCCTTCAGTCGCATCCAGTTTACGCCCGACCTGATGCCTTCCGACATTACCGGCACAGAGATCATCCAAGAGCATCCCGAGACCGGACGAAAGCAGTTTGTCTTCGTGCCAGGGCCCATCTTCGCCAACATGGTGCTCGCCGATGAGATCAACCGCACGCCGCCCAAAACGCAGGCGGCGCTCTTGGAAGCCATGCAGGAGAAGCAGGTGACCGTCGGCACGAAAAAATATCCGCTCGAAAAGCCGTTCTTCGTGCTGGCCACACAAAACCCTATTGAGCAGGAGGGAACCTACAGCCTGCCCGAGGCGCAGCTCGACCGCTTCATGTATCTCATTGCCGTCGACTATCCCGAGACGAGCGATGAAATCGAGGTTCTTCGTCGAACCACCACCAACCACAGCGCCCACGTCGAGCAGGTGCTGGATGGGGCAACGATCCTCCGCTACCAACAGATCGTCCGCGAGGTGCTTGTGCGCGACGATCTCTACGACTACGCCGTGCGGCTCGTGCAGGCCTCTCGGATTACAAAAGAGACGTGCCACCCGTATGCCAAGGAATGGGTGTCGTGGGGGGCTGGGCCACGGGCTTGCCAGAATCTCATTCTAGGCGCGAAGGCCCACGCATTCTTTGCCGGTCGCACCCACATCACCACCGATGATATCCGCACCGTAGCGCTCCCCGTGCTTCGGCATCGAATCATCGTCAACTACGCCGCCGTGGCCGAGGGCATTCGCTCCGACGACGTCATCGGCGAACTGCTCAAGGGAGTGCCCGCACCGGCCGACAGGGCCGTCGCATGAGCCGCGGCCAGATGGCCTACGACCTGAGTGATCTCCTTCGGGCCGATGGTCGGCAGGCGCTCGAGCACCTGCGATTGAAGGCGCGGAAGCTTGTTACGGGCATGCTCCACGGCACGCACCGCAGCCGCCGCAAGGGGACATCAACAGAGTTCGACCACCACGCGATCTACCAGCCGGGCGATCCATTCAAGCTGATCGACTGGAAGGCCTCTGCCCGCCACGACCGGATCTACGTCAAGCGGCAACTGGAGGACACAGCCCTGCAAGTGCGGATCGTGGTCGACCGCAGCGGCAGCATGCGCCGCGCGACAGGCGACGGGCCTACGAAATATCTGCAGGCCGCAAGGCTGGCGACGGCAATGGCGTATGTGATCCTCGAGGAGCGAGACAGGTTTGGCCTGTCGATTGCAGGCGCGGCCACTGGCAGTGGCCGCTCGCGGGGCGATGCGTGGCTGCCCGCCGGCAGTGGCGAACCGCACCTCGTGCGGTGCGTGCAGGCGCTCTGTGCCCGAGAAGGCAGCGGCGGCGACAACCTAGCCGAGTGCCTGCGAGTGCAGGTCGAGCAGAGCGAGCGGCGAGGACTCACGGCGCTCGTGTCGGATCTGATGTTGGATCCGCAGCCGGTGCAAGCACACCTTGCGAGGCTCATGGCACAGGGGCACGACATTGTCGTGTTCCAGATCTGCGATCCGACCGAGCAAGAGTTTCCGTTCAGCCGCTGGGTGCGGTTTCAGAATCTTGAGTCTCAAGCCAGCGGCACGCGGATCGACACGGTGCCCCTCAAACGGATCTACCGGGAGGAGTTTCAGGCGTTGCAAGATGAGTGGCGGCAGTGGTGCCGGCGCAACGGCGCTCATTTCGTGGTGGCCCGCACCGACTCACCCATGGAGACGGTGCTCTGCGAATACCTCGCGTTTCGCGATGAGATCGGCAGGGAATCATGAACGGCCTTTCGTTCGTCAACCCGTATCTGCTCTGGGCAATGCCACTGGCAGCGGCCCCTATTGTCATCTATTTTCTGATGCGGTTTCGCGCGGTGACCGTGCCGTGGGGCGCCGACTATGTGCTCCAGCGTGCCATCCAGCGGCTCAAGAAAACACGCTCGCTCGACCAGATGCTGCTCATGGCCCTGCGCACGCTGGCTGCGGCGGCGATCGTGTTGGCGATCGCGAGGCCAGTGACCCGTTGGAATGCAGCAGGAAATGTGCAGGGCAGCGGCGTGCATCACATCATCGTGCTGGACGATTCGGCCAGCACAATGGCGCGAGTCGCCGGCGGCGGGCCCACCACGGTCTGGGACAAAGAAAAAGAGATCCTCAGGAAACTTGTGGCCACGTGGGGCCGCGGCGAACGCTGGTCGCTGCTGCGTGCCGCCGGCGAGCCGCGGTGGGTGCGGGAGTATGCCGCGGTGACGAGCCCCGAGGAATCAGCCCACGTGGTCGGGAGCTTGGAGCCGCCGGGGGAAGAATCGGCGGCGGTAGGGAGGGCGTTGGCGATGGCCGTTGCCGCAGCAGGCGACCGACCCGCAGAAATCATTCTCCTAGCCGACGATCAGCAGGCCAGCTGGGACGAGGCCGAACAATCGCTCCGGACCGCGGCATCGGCCCAGAATCGACAGGCCGTCACGTGGGTGCGGCTGGTGCCCCGCGACCGCGATAATCGGGCGGTTACGAGCGTCCGCGTGCAACCGGAGGTGTGTCTCGTTGGCCATCCCTGCACGGTGGTGGTGAAGGTGCGCAATTTCGGCCCTACAGCCGTCGAAGATGCCACCGTGGAAGTGCTCGTGGACGGCGCATTCCAAGCCCGCTCAAGCACGCCAATCCAGCCGGGACAGGAAGCAACGCTCGAATTTCTCATCACGCCCGAGTCGGCAGGCTCGCATGCGGTGGCCGCAAGGCTGGCCGCCGACGTACTGCCAAGCGACGACGAGGCCTTTGCCGGCATCGATGTGCGAGACCGAGCCACCGTGATCGTCTGTCGGGATTCAGCGAAGTCCGGCGCTTTGGATTCGGCAGGCGGATTTCTTTCGCTTGCGTCAGAAGTGTTGGGCCGCAAAGACGACGAAGGCAAACCGCTGCTGGTAGCCGCGCCGCTGGTCGTCGAGATCTGCACCGACGCCTGTTCGGCCGCCAGCCTCTCCAAGGCCGACGTTGTTGTCGTGGATGGGGGCAGTCGGATCGATCCAGCACTCGCCACGGCACTTGCGCAGCGGGTCGACGCCGGCGGCGCAGTACTTTTGGCACCGGATTCAAGCATCGACCAAGAGCGTTGGAACACACTGCTTGGCGAAGCCAACCTGCTGCCCGCGCACATCACAGGCGCCGTCGAAGGATCTCCTGGCATCGATCCGGTTCGCCGGCTGGCCGGTTCGGCAGCCGTATTTCACTCGTGGCTGAACCTCGCGCCAGTGCCAGAGAAGTCGGTTGTGACGCGTTCGTTCACCGATGGTGGCCCGTTTGCTGTTGCGATGGCCCGCTCTGGCGGGACAGTCGTGGAATT
>CAIRDU010000041.1 GCA_903877395.1 uncultured Planctomycetaceae bacterium | reverse complement strand
TGCCCTCCCGAATCAGAAATCCATCGGGGCGAATTTCCAGAATATCGCGGCCACGGGTCTCAAACGCATCGGCTTCGATGGCCAGAGCAAATACCACACCGACGTGGCAGCGTCTACTATCCAGAAATGGGTGCATAAATAAGCCGCTCGAGAGTGGGGTTTCACCTGCATGGTATTCCCAGTCGCGAGCCAATGAAACTGGGCACCAGATATTAGTTCATTTCACAAAGCTGGGCCAGAAACAGAGTCTCGCAAAGGCTGCACGCAGATCGTGCCAGCACGAGCAGGGTTGTTGATCGCAGTGGCGGCACGGTTGCGTGTGCACCCACTTGACTTCGCCATACACGAGTTTCTTTTCGATCTCTTCAATCTCGGTCTTGTAAAGCTTCTTTTTGAGACGAACGTCGCCGCAAGGGGGATTGTGTTCTGGGTCGCAGGAGTCCTCGTGCCACGGTTCTCGTCCCGGCACGCACTCCCACGAACACTTCACATCGTATTGGGGTTTCTTGATCTTCTTGTCTTCGTAGCGGGGCGTGCAGACAGGCACGCACTCTTGGCAGTCATCGCAGCTGGGTTTTGTACACGGGCAACCGGCATCGACAGAGAGAGCGAACGCCCACGCGAAGCAGACGCAGGCCCCGCAGGCGATCAAGAATAGAGAGCGACGCATGGAGTGTCCTTTTATCCGGAGCAATGATGGTGTCAGAAATCAAAAGCCAATCGAGTACCGAAGCCGTTGATGCCGCCGCTACCGTTATCATTGTTGACGTTGACAAATTGGCGGTACGTAAAGTCGTAGTTGAAGTAGATGCGCGCGTTGGGGTTGACCAGCCAGTTGAGTCCAATCGTCATGCCGTTCAAGACTCCGCCATTCACTTGGCCGTCACTCAGGCAGAGGTAGTTGTAGCGGGCTGCCAACTGCCAGGCCCCCTCGCTCACGACAGGGCGGCCCCTGCGGCCCCCTTCCCGCACGACGTAGAAATTATTGCGGGGAATCGGCCTGTCAAATCGGCTTTCGATCAGCGAGTAGGTTCGGCTCTCGCCCGTCAGAAAGTAGAGTACCTCTGCGTAGCCGCCTTGATAAAATACGGTGCCAAGCGAGGTGCCTGGGGCCGGTTGTTGGCCGGTGATGCCTTTGTTATTCTCGAATCCATCGATGGCCTTACTGGGTGTTCGTGCATTGTAGAGCCAGGAGCCAAAGTATTCGGACTGGAACGACCACGGCCCGTTATTCCCTACGAACTCCAAGCCAACCATGTTTTGCCAGTTGGCCTGAAGGAGGCCGGTGTCGGCGTAGATTGAATTGAGTGGGCCGGGGGGGCCATTGCGGATGTCGCCTCGGCTGCGAAACCGGGTGTACGGGAGGGTGGGGCCGGTCGGATCGCCCGTTACTTGATCGTATGCAGGTGCTCGCCGCTGGGGTTCCATCGTGCGGCCTGAGACTCCTAGGTGGATCAGTTTGCGTCCCTCATCCTCAAACACAGGTAGCATGACGAATCGGCCGACCGTCTGGCTGCCACCAGTGGTGTTGGAGAAGCCGAACGGAGCATTGATGTTCTTGAATTCGCCCACCTGCCAAGCTACCCGGCCGTCGTAGGCGCTATTCATGATTTGGATGCCAGGCACGAAGCCGTTATTGAATGGGCCTTCAAAAGCGTCCTGGCTAAAGGAACGCTCCATGAAGTTGAGCCAGCGGCTGCTTGTGAGATGCTCAAAACCATAGGGATCCTTCTGATTGCCAATTCGTACGGTGCCCAAGATCGGCAACTCTCGGATCTGCATCCACAGATCAGTAGTCGCCGTCAGCGGACCTGCATCGCGCTCGTTGGGGATCGTTGAGGCATTGACGTTGAGCTGATTGACGAAGTCGTATTCGCAGGCCCAGTCGTAGACTTCGTACATTCGCCCTTCCATGCGGAACCGGGCGCGGCGCATATTCACCGTGTCGGCAAGCTGAGGATCCTCTCCAGCCCGGCCTGCCGGTTGGTTGGGGCCGGCTCCGGCCGAGAAGGCCACGGCATCCACCTGCGTGCGGCCGCCGATCTTCACGCGGAAGTCTTTGTGAGCTGATTCAGAATCGAAGGTATTTTTCCACTTCGACTTAAAGGCTGTATCGGTGCCGATTTCGTAAGGCTCCTCGGGTTTCTTCACTTCTTTCGATGTGTCAGTTGCGGCCTTGTCAGTCGGCTTGCCTTTTGGCTTGTCTATGGCGGAGGGGGCTGGCAGGGATTCGGTCTCGCCGTTGGCAGTTTTCTTTTCGAGTTGCCCAAGTCTGGCTTCCAATGCGGCCATCTGGCGACGCTCTTCGAGCAGGGCATCGGACACCTGATCGAACGAGTCAAGCCTTGCGGCCACACTGCGGAGTTCGAGCGGCGCGGAGTCGGTTGGCTCCCCGATCACCAGAAAATCCTCTGCGCAGAATCCGCTTTGGGCACTTCCAAGCAGGCTGGCCAGAAGCAGGATCCCTCGCAGAAGGACACGTGCAAGACTGGTCTGCACCGCAAAGTGCCGTCGATAATGCTCGGACTTGACCGCACAGGGTCCGCAGTCCAATTGATTGGATTTCACGGCAAAGATCTCATAAGCGATAGAGGTGCTCCAGACCACTTCATCGGAGCCTTTTCTCACCAAACTTGATTGTGAGGAAAATATCAAGAATTAATTTGGGCAACAGGAGGAGAATGGCGTGCCTGAGTCAAGTGCGTGGCGCCGTGGGCAGTGCGTTTAGCCTCGGCGCGGTCCCAGCGGGAGCCGGACGGTGACGGTTGTGCCCTGCCCAATCTGACTGGTGAGATCGATTCGGCCTCCATGCCGCTCTACAATGGAGCGGCAGATGGCCAGGCCCAGCCCGCCACCCCGGTGTGCTGTGCTGCGATCGCGTGCCGCATCGACTTGGAAAAAGCGATCAAATACCCGCGTTTGATACTGCTCTTGGATACCGCAGCCGGTATCGGCAACGCTCAGCACGGCCTCTTGGCTGGCCGCATCGAGGGCCAAGGAGAGTGTCAGGCATCCGCCGGCAGGCGTAAATCGCATGGCGTTGTCGAGCAGATTGCTCACCACTTGGCAAAGCTGCCGCTGGTCTGCCGGGCGGCGAAGGCTCTGCGGCGAGCGAATCAAAAACTGAATTGCTCGGTCTTCTGCGACACCGGCAAACATGCTGGCCGTTTGGCGAAGGACGGCATCCAGATCAACTTCTTCTGCAAATGGGATGGGAGCATCCGATTCTCCTTCTGCCAGTAGCAACAAATCATTGGCCATTTTGGAAAGATGTTTTGTTTCCTCAAGCACGACGTCCAGCGTGGCGCGGTAGTCCTCGGAACTGCGTTCCTTCGCGGAAGCCACCTCCAGCGAGTTTTGGATGGCCGCCAGCGGGCCCCGCAGTTCGTGGGCCGCGTCGGTCACAAACTGCTGCTGGCGTTCGACATAGCCAGCCACTTGGTCGAGGAGGCGGTTGATCGTCAACGACACTCTATCCAGCTCATCGTGTGTGCCCCGCACGTCCAGCCGATCGCCCAGTCGCGTGGGCTTGAGGTGCTCGGCCGTCCGCAGGATTCCGGCGATGGGGCTGGTGGCACGCAGCGCCAGCCAGTAGCCCGCCAAGGGCGTGAGGAGCGAGATCGCAAGCCCCACAGGAATGAGGATGCGAGTCAAGGAATCCACGTCCTCATCCAGAAACACCGTCGGCATCCCAATCCGTACGTGAAACGACTCGTCTGCGGAATCGGTGAGTCGCCGTCTGGCAAAGCGGTAGGGGCCCACCTGCACAAGATTTTCAATTTTCTCATGTGTCACGGGCCAATCGGCCACTTCGCGAGGGCAGCCATCGCTCTTCCAGATCGTGGTGCCGTTGTCGTCGAGCAGTTGCGTAAACCAGCCCCGCTCTTCGTGCCCCACCGCCTTGCGGCGCAACTCGGCAATGACGGCATTGGTGTCGGGAGAAAAATCCTGCAGGGCAATCGCGATCTCTCCAACCTCGCCGCGGAGCACGGCATCGGCCTCGCGATAGAGCGCCGCTCGGCCCGCCACACGCACCGCGGCGAGCGAAATGAGCGTGGCCAGCAGCACCACGGCGGTGTTCAGGAGCGTGAGTCGCACCCGCAAGGTAGTCCACGGAATAGCTCTAACCAGTCGCGAGGGCATAGCCGCGGCCTCGAATCGTACGAATGAAGGAGTCGTTGCGATTGCGGTCGATCTTGCCTCGCAGCCGATTCATGTGAACCTCGATCACGTTGGTTGGTCCGTCCCAGTCGAAACCCCAGACATGTTCGCAGAGCATCTTCCGCGTCACAACCTGCCCCGTGAATCGCATCAATAGTTCGAGCATGCTGAACTCGGTTGGCGTGAGATCGATCACCCTGCCAGCCAGCGACAGTCGCTTCGTGGACAGGCTCAAGTGGAGATCGCCCACTTCGAGTTCCATCGTCGGCTTGAGCGTTGTGCGGCGGTGGATGGCCTCAATCCTTGCGAGCAACTCGTCGATGGCAAATGGCTTGACGAGATAGTCATCGGCCCCAGCTTCAAAACCCTCGAGCTTGTGGGGCACGGTGCCCATCGCAGTCAGCACGATCACTGGCGTACGCACGCCTGCGGCACGTGCCGCCCGCAATACGTCCAGGCCGCCAATCTTTGGCAGCATCAAATCGAGGACGACGATATCGCTCGAGAGCAGTGTGTTGTCGCGGATCGCAGCCTCGCCATCGGCCACCCACGTACAGTCGTGCCCCGCCTCGCAGATGGCGGTGCGCACGGCCTTGGCAATCACTGGATCATCTTCGACGATTGAAATATGCATAAGCGTTCTGCGTTTGCTATCACAGCGAACAGACCCTTACATTCTGGCAAGTTTGCAGTGTGATTGTTCGTGCCATGTTACTCTCCCACCGCGGTCCTCAGCGAGTCAGGATACTCGATGGCTCGTGTTCGGCTGTCTTGCCCTCCTTTTTTCATCCACAGGGATCCAACGCATGCACGATATGGGTCGTCCACCTCAGCAGCCAGAGGGTGTTGCCGAGCAGCATTGCCCGGAGGTGCCGCGTGGAAATTTCAAAGGCTTTGTGCAGTCCATGAAGCCGGACATGACGGCTGGATTTCTTGTGTTTCTCATTGCGCTGCCACTGTGTCTTGGGATTTCTGTGGCATCAGGATTTCCTCCGATTGCAGGCGTGTTTACGGCGATTGTCGGCGCCGGGGTTACCACATTTCTCAGTAATTCCGAACTCACGATTAAGGGGCCGGCCGCAGGCTTGATCGTGATCGTGCTGGGAGCCATGCAGGCTCTTGGCTATACCGCAGGGCAAATTCCAGCGGCCGACATGCACGCCTACAGGATGACTTTGGCTGTCGGGTGCGTTGCGGGGATCGTCCAGATTGTGTTGGGGTTGGTGCGGGCGGGGGTGCTGGGGGACTTTTTCCCGACGGCGGTCGTGCACGGAATGCTTGCGGCTATCGGCGTGATCATTGTGCTCAAGCAATTGCCGGTTGCCTTGGGCGAAAAAGCTGCTGCGGAGCCGCTGGAAATCCTTCTCGAACTGCCGCAGACCATTGCTCACCTGAATCCCGACATTGCCCTGATTGGTGGGATCAGTCTGCTCATCCTTTTCGGACTGCCTGTGCTCAGGAGCCGTTTGGGCGTGGCGTGGCTGCGTCTGATTCCCGCGCAGATGATCGTGCTCGTCGTGGCGGTTGCCTTGGGGATGTGGCTGCAGCTGTCTCACGAGCACACCTATACTTTTGCCGGCCATTCATTTCCGCTGGGCCCTGCCTT
>CAIRDU010000040.1 GCA_903877395.1 uncultured Planctomycetaceae bacterium | reverse complement strand
GGGCTACCGCGTTGTGGGTGTTGGCAACATCGCCCAAGCCGATGGCCAATGGCCAGCGATCATCACCAATGCCACATCGCTTATGAGCCTCGAAGCCGGCAGCAGTACGATCATTCACGGAGGTTTTGCTGGGTTCGAGGGCCGCTACTGAAAAGGGTGCTCCGCGTCCCACGGAGTTGACACTCGTACGCGACGCACCGGGTCTGCCGATGCCCCGAACCGTCGGACGTTCACTCCGGCCCTCCAGGCCTGCGTTCACTCGATGCTGGCTGCGTTTCCGGCATCCTGCCTTCACTTGCCAGCAACGCCGCCTCTCGGGGCATTGGCAACCCCTCACGGATGCTCTCGGAGCGGATTCAGATCCAGTCCGAGCAATCGCTTGACGAGCCGGGGGTCGGGTGAAGTTGACGCGAGTCGGCGTATCCTCGCATCGAAGCGGAGACTTTAACCGCCCCCGGCGGCTTCTTACGCACAGCATGTGCATTCGCGCTGATATCTGGTGGCTCAGGCATCGGGTGATCGTAACTGCCGCGGAGACTTTACCGGCCCTAGGCGGCTTGCTATCTGGCCGCTTTCACGAGATCGAATGCGTTCTAGCCACCGCAGTAGTCGATGACGCGAGCGATCTCGCTCTTGAGATCCTTGCGAGACACGATGCGATCGATGAAGCCGTGCTCCAATAGAAACTCACTCGTTTGAAATCCCTTTGGTAGGTCGATCCGAATCGTGGCCTTGATCGTGCGAGGGCCTGCAAAGCCAATCAACGCTCTTGGTTCGGCAAATACGAAATCGCCGAGAGATGCAAAGCTAGCTGCCACGCCCCCCATGGTTGGATTGGTGATGACCGAGATAAACAGTCCACCTGCCTTGGAATAGTGAGCCAGCGCCGCTGACACCTTTGCCATCTGCATGAGAGACAGGATGCCCTCGTGCATCCGAGCGCCGCCACCGGAGGCACTGATGATGATCAGCGGCAACTTGTCGGCAGTGGCTCGCTCGACGAGCCTCGCGAGCCGTTCGCCGACGACGCTCCCCATGCTACCCATGATGAATGACGAGTCGGTGACACCGCAGGCCACGCGGCGGGCTCGGATCATGCCCGTGCCCGTGAGGGCAGCATCAGAAAGGCCGGTTCGTTTTTGTTCGGCAACAATACGCTCTGCATAAGGCTTGCGATCGCTAAATCCAAGGGGATCTGTTGGATAGAGATTGGCGTCCCATTCCTCAAATGTGCCAGCGTCAAACAGTTGGACGATGCGCTGCGCCGCCGAGACATACCAGTGGTAGCCACACTGCGGGCAGACGTTGAGGATATCCTCGGCTTCCTTGCGGTAGATCGTGGCCTGGCACCCCTCGCACTTTTGCCACAGCCCTTCCGGCACACCCCGCTTCATCCGGGAAGGGTTTGAGTCGGGCTGGTCATCGAGCGAAGATTCCCCGGCTGATTCGCGAGGCGAAGTCGCACCGCCTGTTTCGCGTTGAGTGTTCGAAGGACGTCGGCGTTCCATGCAAAACTCGTAGCGTGAGAGAAACAGCGTCAAAGGGCCAGCCAAAGCGGCTCAAACGATCAGCGTGAGTCTAGCCAGAATGGGCCGCCGTTGCCTGCGCCTTTTCTGCGGGGCTTATTTTACGGGCTTCGCTTGTGGGCCTAAGCCAGTGGCTCTGTGGTGATGTGCCCATCGGTTCTCCAGGCGCTCGCTGCCGGCGCGTTGTGGTTCCGGTTGCAGCCATTGGGAAGCCAGTGGTAGTTCCACCAAAGGTTCTCGCTGCGCATCACGAGACCAGAGGTCGCCCATGGATTCGCCGGCCGTTAGCCATCGTACGATTCGATCCAGCGGCTCGGGCACAACCAAGGCGATGCTCTCGCCAGCATGACGCTTGCAGAGCTTTTCGAGTGCCGCCTCCACGCGGTTGCACGCGTGCTCGAGCAACTCACCTTCGGGGGGCAAAACGGCCCACGGATTTTCCTGCCACTGCCGATACACACGAGGCTGCTTGCGCCGGATATCCTCCACCAGCATTCCCTGCCACAGGCCTTGGTCGAGATTCCATAAATCGGCTACCCGGCGAGGAGATAAGCCGACCGCCCTGCCGATGATTCGACTGGTTTCCTGAGCGCAGGCGGCCATTGACGAATAGATGGCGACAGGCGGCGAAATCGGTGTCGCCAGAGTGTTGGCTCCTAGAGACGAACGCGCAGCAGTTACTCCTGCGTTCAGGCGTGCGGCAAAAGCGTGTGCCTCTGCGATGCCCACTTCAGATAAAGGAATGTCGAGCGTGCCGCATATGCGGCCTTGCAGATCAAAGTCGGTGGATCCTGATCGAATCAGAATCAAAAAATCAGCCATCAGTTCAAAACATTCCCGGGTGTAAAGAATCGACTCACGCGGCGTTCCGTGCGAGTTGTTCGAGGTGTGCGATCGCCTCGGCGTAGCTGCTGGCTCGGATTACCGCGCTGCCAGCGACGATCAATTCTGCTCCAGCAGCGGCAGCAGGCCCTACGGTGTGGGTCGAAATGCCACCGTCGATACAGAGTCGAAATGCGCCTGCTCCACCGTCGCGGAGTTTTGATAATTCTGCCAACTTGAGGAGTGACTCTGGTTCAAAAGCCTGGCCGCCGTAGCCGGGTTCCACGCTCATGACGAGCACGCCGTCGCAGCAATCCAAAAACGGCACGGCATGCTGCACAGGCGTTCGCGGGCTGACGGCGAGGTGGGCCTTTGGACCCAGAGAAGTGATCATTTTCAACGTTCGGCGAGGCTCAACAAGGGATTCCAGATGCACCGTAATGATATCCACGCCAGCGTGCGCATAGTCTGCCAGCGAGCGTTCCGGTTCCTGGACCATGAGGTGCACCTCAAGGGGCAGTGCGGTGGCCCGCCGAACAGCCTCCACGACGACCATCCCGTAGGTCAGTTGCGGCACAAATTGCCCGTCCATAATGTCGAGATGCAATCCGGCGGCCCCAGCTTTTTCCAACGCCTCCACCTCGCGGGCCAGATGTCCAAAATCGCACAGCAGAAGAGCCGGGAGGATGACAGGGCCGCTGGATTCCAACCGATCATTCAGCCGATCGATGGCCTTGGGTGGCGATGGATTCAAGGGGTTCAGCGGTTTCAAGGGAGTGGGACGCGTACACCCAGAATTCTACCACGAACGCTGGCTGGAGGAGCGAACAGCCTCTTCAAACGATTGAAAGTCGCGACGTAAACTGTTTTGTGCGATAGACTTCGGTCGTGGGAGCCGATGGCAGTTTGGACTCAAAATTATGTCAGATCCAGAACCAAGTGAAGCCATGGCTTCCATGAACGACTCCCTCGGCCAGCGGCTTCTGCCCAGCCGTTTGTCCCGGTCTGATCGGGAAGCAATCGAGGCGGCTGTGCAGCGGATCGGCCGGAAGTTGCTCGACGGTGCGCTCGCCGCACAGCCATCCCCCATATCTTCGCAATGGTGGATTCAGCAGGCGGGCGAATGGGCCACGCACGATGATGATCTCAAGGTGCGTCTCTTTCGGCTTGTCGACTGCATGCCGATGCTGGACGAACCTGCCGCCATCAATCGCCACGTGCGAGAGTATCTCGACGACGAGGTCATCCAGCGGCTCCCTCACCCGCTTCGCATGGCATTGCAAGCGGCCAAGAGCGGCCTGCTGGCTCCTCTGGCGGCACGGGCCATTCGGGCGGCCACTCTCGCGCAGGCCAGACAATTCATAGCCGGCACGACTCCAGCCGAGGCCGCAAGGGCTGCATTGATTCAGCGAGAGCAGCATCGTGGCTTCACGTTGGATCTGCTCGGCGAAGCGGTGACGAGCGAGGTGGAGGCCGATGCCTATGCGGCCGCGTACACGCATCTGCTGGAGGAATTGCCCAGTATTGCTGCTGGCTGGGCGGCCGATGGAATTGTCGACGATGGCCCTGCTGGGCTGTTGCCGCGAGTGAATGTGTCGCTGAAGCTGTCGGCGCTGGACAGCCAGTTTGATGCAATCGATCCGCGGGGTACGGCCGACCGCGTGCTTGCCAGACTGCGTCCGCTGTGGCGATTGGCGCAATCGCAAGGGGCGCAGGTGCACATAGACATGGAGAGCCATGCCACCAAAGCTCTGACGCTCTCCATTTTTCAGACGATTGCAATGGAGGAGGAGTTTCGAGATTGGCCGCACTGCGGCATTGTGGTGCAGGCCTACCTCCGCGACTCGCTCCGGGATCTGGAATCGCTGGCCGAGTGGGCAGGCCGTCGCGGCACGCCAGTGTGGGTGCGGTTGGTGAAAGGAGCCTACTGGGACTACGAAACGATCCACGCGCGGGCTGCTGGCTGGCCGGTGCCGGTGTGGGGAGAGAAATGGCAGACCGACGCCTGTTTCGAGGCTGCCACAACCTTTTTGCTCGAACATTCGACGCTGCTGCGGCCGGCGCTGGCAAGCCACAATCTGCGATCGCTGGCGCACGGCATGGCCGTGGCCGAGCACTTGGGCCTCGACAAACGCTCGGTCGAAATGCAGATGCTCTACGGCATGGGGGATCCGGAAAAACATGCGGTGACGGCTGCCGGTTGGCGGATGCGAGTGTACATGCCCTACGGCCAACTGGTGCCAGGGATGGCCTATCTGGTGCGGCGACTGCTCGAAAATTCTTCCAACGATTCGTTTCTGCGGGCTGGTTTTGTGAAGCACGTGCCTGCTGCAACGCTGCTGGCTCCGCCCCGCGAACCGCTTGTCGCCAAGCAGGAGCCTGCGTTGCCTGTGGCAGAACCTTTTCGCAACGAGCCGCTCACCGATTTTTCGAACGAGCACTCGCAGGCCCAGATGCTCGAGGCCGTACTGCGATCCGGAGGCCAGCGTGTCGGTGCGGGGCCAACGCTTGTGCCGATTGTGATCAACGGCATCCGCGAGGAACCTGCCGACAGATTTCCCCGCCATGATCCCTCGGACCACGCCACGCTGATTGCACATGTCTGCAACGCATCGCCCGAGGCAGCCTATCGCGCTGTTATCGCGGCGAGGGATGCTGCACCGTCATGGCGGGCCATGCCGGTGCAGCGGCGGGCGGAATGTCTGCACGCAGCCGCCTTAATCATGCGGCAGCGGCGGTTTGATTTGGCGGCTGTGCAAGTGTTTGAAGTGGGAAAGCCGTGGCGAGAAGCGGATGCCGATGTGGCAGAGGCGATCGACTTTTGCGATTACTACGCCCGCGAGGCCGCGAGGCTGGAATGCCCGCAGCAGGTGAACGTGCCCGGCGAGGAGAACACCACCGACTCTCTGCCGCGAGGAGTGGCCGTTGTGATTGCACCGTGGAATTTTCCGCTGGCGATTCTGACAGGCATGACCGCCGCGGCCCTGGTGACCGGCAACACCGTGGTGATGAAGCCGGCAGAGCAATCGTCGCTCATGGCGTTTAAGCTGTACGAGATCTTGCGTGAGGCTGGCGTGCCCGCAGAGGCGATCCACTTTGTGCCAGGACGTGGCGAGGTGATCGGTCCGGTGCTTGTGTCGCACCCCGATACAGCCATAGTGGCCTTTACAGGCTCTCGGCCCGTGGGTCTTGCGATCAACACGCTCGCCGCGGAATCGTCGGCTGCGAGTGGCAGAATGGTCAAACGAGTGATCGCCGAAATGGGAGGAAAGAACGCGATCGTGGTCGACGACGACGCCGATCTCGACGAGGCAGTGGTGGCCGTGGTGCAGAGCAGTTTCGGCTTTCAAGGGCAGAAGTGCTCGGCGTGCTCCCGGGTGATTGTGGTGGGTCGCGTCTACGAGACATTTCTGGAGCGACTGGCTAATGCGGTGAAGAGCCTCCGCGTGGGGCCTGCGGAAGATCCAGGCGTGCGAGTCGGGCCGCTGGTAGACAGAGAGGCCCGCGATCGGGTGCAGTCATTCATTCAGTTCGGACGGCAGCACTGTCGGGAAATCGTTTCGGTGGACGTTGGAGTTCTGTCCGAGCGAGGCTGGTTTGTAGGGCCTCATGTGTTTGCCGACGCCGACCCCGCCGGTCCGTTGGGGCAGGAGGAAATTTTTGGCCCAGTGCTTGCCGTGTTTCGCGCGCGCGACTTTGAACACGCCATACAGTTGGCCAACGGCACTGCGTACGCCCTCACAGCCGGTGTCTTTTCCAGAAGTCCGGCGCATCTGGATCAGGCTCGATGCACGTTGGAAGCGGGCAACATCTACTTGAATCGCGGGATCACCGGGGCGATGGTCTGCCGACAGCCGTTCGGTGGCTACCGGATGTCGGGCATTGGCAGCAAAGCGGGCGGCCCCGACTACCTGAGGCAGTTTGTGGTGCCACGAACGGTGACAGAAAACACCGTCCGCAGGGGCTTTGCGCCCGAATGATGTTCATCGCTATTCCCGCAGAAAACGACGGTTCGCTTTGCTCGCTCACGAAGCGCTCATAATCCCAAGATACGTTTTGGTCAGTGAATAATTTGGAATCACCGTGAAGGAGCCCTGGTGCGATGCGCAAGGACATGACGATTGCTGTGGGAGTGTTTGCAGGATGGCTGGTTGCGATGGAAGGGGCAGGCATCATCGCGGCTCAGGGGATCGACCCGGCCATCAAGCCGTACGAAAAGGTTGCCGGTGAGGTGTCTGGGTCGCTCAAATGCGTTGGCTCCGACACGATGAATAATCTCGTGGCGCTCTGGGCAGAAGGCTTCAAAAAGTTTTATCCCAGCGTGCAGGAGGGCGTCGAAGGCAAAGGCTCGGCATCCGCCCCGCCGGCACTCACTGAGGGCACCAGTACATTCGGCCCCATGAGCCGCGATTGGAAGCCATCGGAAATTGACGTTTTCAAGGAAAAACACGGATATGCCCCCACCGTGGTGCCCACCGCCATCGACATGCTGGCGGTGTTTGTACACAAGGACAACCCGATCAAGGAACTCTCTTTGCAAGAGGTCGACGCAATCTTTTCAAAGAATCGCACGGGTGGCGGAAAGAATGACATTCGCACCTGGGGCGATCTTGGCCTTGAGGGAGAATGGAAGAACAAGCCCATCAGTCTCTATGGTCGCAATGCCACCAGCGGAACGTATGGCTACTTCAAAGAACACGCACTCTTTAAAGGCGATTTCAAACCGACGGTGAAGGAGCAACCAGGCAGTTCGTCGGTGGTGCAGTCTGTGGGCAGCGATCAGTTTGGTATCGGCTATAGCGGCATTGGCTACAAAACGGCCGGTGTGCGAGCCGTGCCGCTGGCACCCAAGTCGGGCGCCCCGGCAATTGTGCCCGAACCAAAAAATGCCTACAGCGGCGACTACCCACTGTCGCGATTTCTTTTCATGAGCGTGAATCACAAGCCTGGAACATCGCTGGACCCACTGCGACGCGAATTTCTTCGGTATGTGCTCAGTGCAAACGGTCAGTCTGACGTGAAGAAAGACGGTTATTTGCCAGTGACTGGGCCGATAGCCAAGCGGGCGATGGAAAGTATCGGTATCGCCTCGCCCTGAATTGTGCGTCTTGTTTGTCGTCGGTCGCTTGTTTCCAATGCGCGTCTCGTGTGCGTTTCCCTTTCGATTTTGTTTCTCCGGTAAGGCTCTCTTGCGGGCATGCATTCTCAGGCCACATTCACCGGTCGGCCGAGGCGTCGCACGACCCATCCGTGGGTCAAGGCAGGTGATCGGCTGGCCCAGGTCCTGATCACGCTTGCGGGTGTTGGCACGATCGCCGCGGTACTCTTGGTGGGTCTTTTTCTCCTTGCTGTGGCAGTGCCGCTCTTCAGGCCAGCACGTATTGCGATGGCTGGGAAGGCGTCAACGCAGGCCGTTGCAATCGCAGCCGATCCTCAGCGGCTCGTCTCGATGGGTGCGGACGATTCCGGAATCCTTGCGTGGTTCCTCGAGGTTGGTGGCACCGCTGATGCTGGGACCGCCGATCGGATTCGCGTTTTCAACTCCACTGACGGCACGTTGCTCCTAGAGCGTTCTGCGGCCCAGAGCGGATGTCATTCCGCCAGTGCCATACGCATTCTGCCGGGAAGTCTGGAGGGAGTTGTGGGATACCAGAACGGCTCATTTCGCACCGGCCGCATTGGTTTGGAGTCAAAGTTTCTGGCAGCAACCGACCTGCCTGCGGGGCTGGGGGCTCTCGAACTTGGCGCCGCGAAGGCGTATGACAACGCGGTGATTCTGCGGGGCGAAAATAATCGTTACGCTCGAGTGGAGTTGGTTACGGATCTTGTCACAGAGCCTGCAGAGCCGCTTGGCGCCCGCGTGATCGACGTGGATATCACGCGTCTCTCAACCGGGCCGCTCGTGGCAGCGATTGACGAGAAGGGGAACGTTCGCGTGGAGGTCATTTCCTCTCGCCGCAATTTGCTCACCGATCAAGTGGTGACCACTGCATCGGGAGCCACGATTCCGTCGGTGTCTCCAGCCTCAAGCCTAGGGCGGTTTGTGCGAGTTTCGGAGTTGGGCGATCAGCTCTTTGTAATCGCCGCCGACGGTCTCGCTAGGCGGTACGAGATTCGCTCGATTGAGTCGCCGACGTTGATGGAGTCGTTTGCGGCGGTGCCCCAAGGAAAGGGCGTCGTGGCGGTGGCCCGCCTGTTTGGTGGCAATGCGTTGGCCATTGCCGATACTGCGGGAAACGTGCAGGTGTGGTTTGCAACTCGGGCGGTCGATGCCGAGTCTGCCGATGGGTTGCAGATGGTGGCAGCCAAAACGTTTCCGGCGACAAAAAATCAAGCGGCTATTACCGCGATCGCCCCATCGCCACGGTCGCGACTGTTTGCGGTGGCCGATGCATCGGGCGGGATTCGAATGCTCCAATCAACCAACGCATCCACGGTACTGAGTCTGCAAAGCACGGCCGCAGGGAGGCTCGCAACACCAGCCGGCCAGCTGTTGATTGCCCCGCGCGAAAATAGACTGCTCGCAGCCGATGCCGCGAGTATTTGTGCGTGGTCGTTTGATGCCGGGTATCCAGAGGTATCGTTCCGATCGCTTTTTAGCGGCGTGTGGTACGAAAATTATCCGGTCGCGGTGCATGCGTGGGAGACGACGGGGCACGAATCGTTTGAGTCAAAATTTGGGCTCATGCCCCTCATCTTCGGCACACTCAAAGCCACGCTGTACTCCATGCTGTTTGCCACGCCCATTGCGATTCTGGCAGCAATCTACTCGAGTCAGTTCATGCATCCTCGTTGGCGTGCAAGCGTCAAGCCTACGATTGAGATGATGGCCAGCCTGCCGAGCGTCGTGCTTGGATTTGTGGCGGGGTTAGTATTTGCGCCGCTGATTGAGCGATCAGCGATGACGTTCATTACCGGATTTTTTACCGTGCCGCTCGTGTTGTTGGCCGGGGCTCACCTCTGGCAATTGCTGCCGACTGGCTGGCGCAGCCGGCTTGGAGGCTGGAGGCTTGTGGCGATCGGCCTCGTGGCTCTTCCGGGAGGGGTAATCGCGGCATGGGTGGCTGCGCCTCTGGCGGAACGGTTGCTTTTTCAGGGTGATCTGCGGGCGTGGCTGGATGGTCGCGGAGGCAGTGGGCTGGGCGGATGGGTGGTGGCGCTGGTGCCACTGGCCGCCATTGCCACAGCCATCCTCTGTGGGCAGTTCGTGCATCCGTGGCTGCGTCGCAAGAGTGTCAAATGGTGGCAGCACCATGCGGCGATTGTGTCGCTGGCCCTGTTTGTCGTGGGTGCAGTATTCACCATCGGTTTGGCAGTGGCAGGGGCGGTCTTTCTGGACGCTTTGCGGCTCGATACACGCGGGGGCCTGTTTGGCACCTATGTGCAACGCAACGCACTCATTGTGGCGATCGGCATGAGCTTTGCGATTATTCCGCTCATCTTTACGATTGCTGATGACGCGCTATCCAGTGTGCCCGATCACCTGAGGAGCGCATCGCTGGGTGCCGGCGCAACCCCTTGGCAAACAGCGGTGCGAGTGATTATGCCCGCTGCTGCCAGCGGACTCTTTTCGGCGGTGATGATTGGGCTCGGTCGCGCTGTTGGCGAGACAATGATCGTACTGATGGCGGCCGGCAACACGCCGCTGATGGGCTGGAATCTGTTCAATGGTTTTCAGACGCTCTCCGCGGCAGTCGCCACGGAACTGCCGGAAGCCGCACGCGGGAGTTCCCACTACCGCGTGCTTTTCTTGGCTGCGCTCACGCTGTTTGCCATGACGTTTATCGTGAACACGGCAGCCGAACTTGTGCGTCAGCGTTTTCGCCGGAGGTCGTATGAGCTTTGAGCGACCGCGACGCCTTCGCTCCGCATATTCCAGCCTGGCCGCGCACGGCGAATCGTGGGTCTGGCTGACTGGCGGTGCGCTGGCGATGGCCATCGCGATGATCACTGGCCTGCTGCTATTTATTGTGGTGCGAGGGGCCAGCACGTTTTGGCCCATGCCTCTTGAGCAAGTGGAGTTGGTGGACGGCCGGCAGGTTCTCGGCGAGATCACAGGCCGGGAGGAAGTCGACCAACACGTGGAAGAAGTGCAGGGCGAGCCATCGGTAGGAGCAGCGGGGCAGCGAGCGGCCACCGAAACGATCCGTATGGGTCGCAGGCTTGTACGCACTGCTAATTTTGAAATGACAGGCAACCATTACGAATGGTTTGACGAGTCTCAGATCGCTCGCACCAGCCTGCCCGAGTGGGCCACGGCCGTGGAGCGGTTGGAAGGCGGCCGGTTTCATGGGTTTCCATTGAGGCTCGTGCACACCACAGAAAACAGAATAGAAGTTGTGGCCCAGGGCCCTGAAAAGACATGGCAGGCATACGAGCAATTGCACCCTGCTGCACGGCGTCGTTTTCGACAGGCCATGCATATCGACAAGCACGAGCGAGGCGTGCTGCAGCGGCAGTTGCGGGCAGCTAGGCTGGCTGTAGTGCAGGCCGATCTGGATCGTGGTCGAAAGAGCCCCGTCTATGTGGCGGCAGTTGAAGCCGAAGCTGAAATCGCAGGCCGCATGCAGAAGCAGTCGGCTATTTTGGATGGCCAAACGGCGCGCCTTCGCGAACAAAACGCTGGCTGGGGCGTTGAGTTCGAGACAGCATCTGGCGAAAAACGCACGCTGCCTCTGGACGCAATCGTGCGGGGTTGGCAGCCCAATCGGCTTTCCACGATCGGCAAACTCGGCGTGTACTTCTCTCGCTGGGCGGAATTCCTGTGGGATGATCCTCGCGAAGCCAACAGCGCCGGCGGGGTGTTTCCGGCGATCTGGGGCACCGTGGCAATGACGCTCATCATGGCGATGTTTGTGGCGCCGTTTGGAGTGTTGGCAGCGTTGTACCTGCGAGAGTATGCCTCCGCGGGGTTCCTGACCACGGCTGTGCGGATCGCGATCAACAATTTGGCTGGCGTGCCGAGCATTGTGTACGGGGCATTTGGTTTGGGTTTCTTTTGTTATGTGTTGGGGGCGGGCATCGACGAGATTTTCTTTCAACCCAGTCTCGTGGCGGATAATCAGCCCACGTTTGGCACCGGCGGTCTGCTCTGGGCATCGCTGACGCTGGCATTGCTGACGCTGCCGGTGGTGATCGTGGCCACCGAGGAGGCGCTCTCCGCCGTGCCCAACTCCATGCGGGAAGGATCGTACGCATGCGGTGCCGGCAAGTGGCAGACGATCCGTCGGATCGTGTTGCCTAGGGCTCTGCCTGGCATCATGACGGGGCTCATTCTGGCGATGGCCCGAGGGGCCGGCGAAGTGGCACCGCTGATGCTCGTTGGGGTTAAAAAGTTAGCCGTCGACTTGCCCATCGATGGCACATTTCCGTTTGTCCACCCCGAGAGGGAATTCATGCATTTGGCCTATTTGATTTACGACGTTGGCTTCCAAAGCCCCAACAGCCAAGCCGCACAGCCGATGGTGTTTACGATCACATTTTTGCTCGTCATGATCATTGCCTTGCTCAACGTCACTGCGATCTGGGCCCGCTCGCGATTAAAACGCCGCTATGTGTCTCAGCAGTTCTGAAGTGCCCGCCACAGTTTCTTTTTCACACCCCCTTCACGAGTACACTTGATGAATAATCCTGCCGACAGGCTGCTGGCCGTTGCTGCAGGCAAGGAAGTGCCGTCCGAGGTACACCAGCAGGTGCTGGATGAGCGGCCGGTGCTGGAGATCGACCGCTTCAACCTCTGGTATGGCACAAAGCAAGCGTTGCATTCGATCACGATGCCAATTTCGCACAACAAAGTGACGGCGTTGGTGGGCCCTAGTGGCTGCGGCAAGTCGACACTGCTGCGCAGCGTGAACCGCCTCAACGATCTGGTGCAGAGCGTGCGGATCACCGGCGACATGCGATTGAACGGCGACTCCATCTACGATCCCAGCATGGATGTGATCGACCTCCGCAAACGCATGGGGATGGTTTTTCAAAAGCCCAACCCGTTTCCGATGAGCATCTATGAAAACGTTGTGTACTCGCTGCGCATCGATGGCGAAAACAGCCGTGGCGTGCTCGATGAGGTGTGTGAACTGAGCCTGCGAGGGGCTGCTTTGTGGGACGAAGTCAAGGATCGGCTGGCCGACAGTGCGGTGGGCCTCTCCGGCGGGCAGCAGCAGCGACTGTGTATTGCCCGGGCCATCGCCGCAGAGCCCGAGGTGCTGCTATTGGACGAGCCGTGCTCAGCGTTGGATCCAATTGCC
>CAIRDU010000039.1 GCA_903877395.1 uncultured Planctomycetaceae bacterium | reverse complement strand
TAGCACCTGATTTTCGTTTGCCCCGTTTCACCAACGCAAGATGTGCTATGCCGATTGTCAGGCGCAAGGAAACAAAAGAGCTTGAGATCCCCACCGATTCGGTGTCGGACATTGCATTTCTGCTCATTATTTTCTTTATCCTCACAACCACGCTGAGCAAACTCTCTGGCTTTACGGCCGAGCTACCCTCTGCCGATGCGTCGCAAAAGCAGGCCGCGAAGACCGACGCCAAAACTCCCAGCGTACAACTGGCGAGCGGCAAACTGCTCTTCAACGAGCAGGAAGTCTCGCTGCAAACGCTCCAGGATCGCCTGCTCGACCTGCGGCTGGGCTCCAAGGAGGGAGAAGAAAAAGTTGTACTCCTCGAGGCGGGGGGCAAGGTTGAGTATCAGACCTACTACGCGGCGATGGCCGCCATCAGTACAGCCGGTGGCGTGGTTGCGATTGTGGAAGAGGAATGACTTCGCATGAAACTCCACAAGAGCCGCCGCGTATCAATCACCGTGCCACTGGCCAGCATGGGCGACATCGCCTTTCTGCTCACGATCTTCTTTCTTCTGACGAGCAACTTTGCCAAAGATGACACTCGCAACATCACGCCGCCCACGGCCACGCAACTGGCGCAGCTTGAAAAACAAAACATCTCCGTGTCGATCGACGCTGATGGCGGCATCTTCTTCAACGGAAGACCTGTCGGATCTCCGGGAGTGATTGAGGCTGGAGTGGCCGGATTTCTCGTCGGCAAGAAGGAACCGCAGGACAGGATGGTGGTGTTCCGGTGCGACAAGGCCGTGGACCAGAACGTGTTTGAACCCGTGTTGGCGGCGATCTCAAAAGCTGGTGGCGTGATTGCCGCCGTCGGCGAGAAGTCGAAGCCATAAATGAGCCAATGACAACCCGAACTCTCCAGAAGGAAACCCATCTCATGAGCACGCAGGCTGCACCCATACCCGCCGAGACGCGGATCGATCGCCTTTCCCCCGACTCGCTGGTGGCGTCGTTTTCGCAAAGCCACCTCGTGCGGTGGTTTCTGGTGGCGTTTGCAATGCACACGGTCGTGATCGGGGCGTTTTCAATTGGCTATGTCCGGGATCTTATCGATCCGGTTGGAGCCGCGGCGCGAAAGGCCGAGGTCATTGCCGCAGCAAAAGCAGTGGTGGCCGCTGCTGCCGCCGCAGCAGCCCCGCCGGCAGCCCCCGCAGAGGCTGCAAAGCCCGGGGATGGAAAGACTCCACAGTCAGCAGAGAAAAGCGATGGAAAATCAGCGGAAAAATCGCCCATCGAAAAAGCCACCAGTGAGGCTGCCAAGCCCGATGAGATTCCTGCTAAGCCGGATGATCTGGGTTTGAGCATCGAAGACACGAACCCCGAGTAATTTGCGTTGAAGTCTTCCCCACCTTTTCTTGCGCGTCTGGCTTTGGCCTCGCCGTTAGCGGCGCTTGCTGTGATGGCGGCCATCTTCGCATGGCGGCTCTGGGTCACGGCCGAGTGGATACTCCTTCGCTATCCCAACGTTGCGGGAGTCTTTGCCAGCGAGGGAATGAACGGATTCTGCACACTGGTGGCGATCGTTGCCGCCGTGGGCGGGGCGGTGGCTGGATGTGGCGCGGTGGCTGCGTTTCTGCCCGGGCGAATCTCCCTTCGCCTCGTGAGATTGGGCTTCGTTGCAGCGTACATCGTTGTGGCGGCCTATTGTCTCCTCGTGCTGCGGGCAATCGGTGTGATCGGCCAGCACCGGCTCGCCATCGACGATTTGCCACAGGATGGCGTCACGCTTTTCAAACTGGGCTGGAGCCTATGCGCTCCGGCATTTTTGCCACTTGTCATGGCCATGATCGGGCATGTGCTGAGTTGGCGAGCCTCGACAATAGCACTCTTTACGGGCGTGCGGGCCTCTCTGCCGCCGGCGGCCGGGGACCGGATTCTTGAAAATATTCGCACCAGCGGCCGCGACCCGCTGTTTCGCAAGAGCTGGATGGGAAGTTTTGTTGGTCACCTGATGTGCATCGTGATCATCCCATGGCTCATTGGGTACATCGGTTGCACAGAGCGTTACCGTGTGCCGCACGGGTCGGGCGAGGAGGCTGTGGCGGCAATAGTAAAGGTGACCAAGCCGGTCAAGAAAAAGAAACGACGCTACATGCTCAACGTCAATTCGGCCATCATCCTCGCGAAACCCGATCTGGATAAGGATTCCGACGTTGAAAAAGTGGTGGAGCAGGCCTCTGAGGTAACGTATGCCGCCGACACGGGCACAGCGCAGGCCCGTGCCAGCGGGAAGCTCGGCAAAGGGGGCGGGAAAACGGGCGGGTGGCCCGATGGCGTTGGCGACGATCCTGTGCGTTTTATTCGGATCAAGCACGGCGGCCCAGGCTGGGACGACGGTATGGACGAAGCCAGCCGTGCGGACGTGAATTTTCTAGAAGAACTCAAGAAGGTGACAGGCTTCAAGATTGCCCGCAGTCCGGAATCCCGCACGATCGCGCAGCTGAGGAACTTTGACAAGGGATTTGCACCGCCGTTTTTATACCTGACGGGAGCCGGGTCGATCCCGGTCAATGCCAACGACGTTCGGATTCTGCGAGATTACCTGCTTGGTGGCGGCATGCTCTTTGCCGATGCGGGGAGCCCGCAGTTTCATCAGAGCTTTCGCGGCCTCATGGCGGCCGTTTTTCCCGACAGGCAAATCGTCACAATCGCTGACGACGATCCGTTGTTTCAGATCCCGTTTATTTTTCCAAATGGCGCCCCACCACTGTGGCACCACGGCGGCAGCCGGGCGCTTGGAATCAAACATCAAGACCGTTGGGCTGTCTTTTACCACCCAGGCGATATCAACGACGCTTGGAAGACGGGCCATTCCGGCATGAGCCGCGATCTGGCCGATGCTTCGTATAGGCTCGGCGTCAATATCCTCTACTACTCGTTTACAAACTACCTCGACCTCACGCGCAAACATCGCAAGTAGAAAAAGCCCGTCGGCACGGAACAGAGCATGTACATTTTCTGGCAAACATTCGGCTTGATGGGCGCGGCATCGTGTGCGGCGTGGGCAGCGGCCGCGGCGTTCGTCGTGGCAGGTGCGTTTTCAACCAATCGCATGCAGGCGTGGCTGCGTGCCGCCGCAATTGCGATCGGGGCCGTGCTGCTGGCGATCGCCACATCGGAGAGCATCCGTTCGATTGAAGTCGATCGATCGGCAGAGGTACTCGCAGCGGAGGCGGCTGGCGCGAAAGCGGCGCAGGCCAAGCTCCGCGGCCGCGCAGCAGGAATTCGGTTTGCCGAAGACACCGCAGCTGATCAGGCCGACATCGCGGGCGTGTC
>CAIRDU010000038.1 GCA_903877395.1 uncultured Planctomycetaceae bacterium | reverse complement strand
TTGGAGGGCAAAATCCTAACTTAAGAACTGGCGTCATTCATGGGGGCAGGTCACCTTCACGCCGGCCGGGAGTGGCGATGCCTTCGCCATCAGCAGGCTCGCGCTTATTAGACCTGCGAGGCTCAGGATTCCGATTCTCAAAACTTTCTGAATGACGTCCATGCTCTTTCTTTCGTAGAGTTTCGTGTTTCAGTGTAGTGGTGAATGGATTTACTAGACTCCAAAAAATGGGGGTTCGAACCCTACCGAATAATTGCAAAACGGCCCGATCAATGCTATTCTTGAGAGATTCAATTTGGAATCCCGATCTATCGTAATGTGAAATCGCCGCCCGCCTGCGACGCACCCCTGCTTGGCCTCACTGCTGCATGCATAACATGCATGGCGTTCATGCAACACATCCAAAAAGTGCTGTCGAACTGGTGCGGTGCCTCGCCCGTCGGCTGGATTGGCATAGCCCTGATGACGTTCCCGTGCCCGTTGCTGGCCGAAGAGGCGGCGCCATTGGTAACAGTCGATTCAGATGGGCTGCATTTTTTCGAAACCAAAATCCGCCCCATCTTGGCCCAGCGGTGTTACGAGTGCCATTCTGCATCAGCCAAAAAATCTCAAGGTGGATTGCAGGTCGACACGAAGGCCTCGTTTTTGGCTGGCGGCGATAGCGGCCCAGCGATCGTTCCCGGCAAGCCCCAGGAGAGTCTCCTGATTGCGGCAATCGATTACGACGGAGACATCCAGATGCCTCCAGACGGCAAGTTGCCAGCAGCAGAAATCGCCCTGCTCACCACGTGGGTTCAGCGTGCCGCTTTGCTACCTGACGACACAGCGACTGCGGCAGTCAAAAAGAAAATCGATTATGCAACCGCTGGCACGTTTTGGTCGTTTCAACCCGTGCGCGCAATTGTGCCGCCGACCGTCGTTGCCTGGGAGTGGGTGCAGCGGCCCGTGGATGCATTTGTGCTCGCATCGCTGGAACAGCAGAAGCTCAAACCAGCCCTCCCCGCCGACCGCCGCACGCTGCTGCGACGCGTCTCGTTTGATCTCATCGGCCTGCCACCCACCCCAGAAGAAATCGAGCAGTTTGAGCAGGACAGTTCTTCCGATGCCTACCCGCAACTCGTCGAGCGGTTGCTGTCGTCGGCGCACTACGGCGAACGATGGGGGCGGCACTGGCTGGATTTGGCGCGTTATTCAGATAAGCCGGCCCCTTGGGACACCACCAAGGCTCAGGCGTGGCTGTATCGAGACTGGGTCGTGGAGGCTTTCAATGCAGACATGCACTACGACGAATTTGTTCGCCATCAGTTGGCCACAGACTTGATGCCCGATTCAACTTCTCGCAACCGAGCGGCACTCGGTTTTATCGGCATGAGCCCCGTGTACTGGAAGGAGCTTCAGCTGGATAAGGAAGTCATCAAGGTGACTGTGGCCGACGAGTGGGAAGAGCGGGTCGATGCCGTGAGCCGCACGTTTCTAGGCTTGTCCGTGGCTTGTGCCAGATGCCATGACCATAAGTTCGACCCCATCAGTGCCGAAGATTACTACGCCATCGCCGGCGTGCTTGCCAACACGCGATTAATCGATCTGCCGATGATTCCCGGGCCCGAAGGCACGCTGGCCATGCAGGCGGTGCAGCAGGCAGCGAAGCTGAAGGCTGAGATCAAGGCAATAGAAGAACTCAAGCCACCACCGGCCGACAGGGATCAGAAAATTGCGGAAATCAAAAAGCAGATCGCAACAACTGAGCAGACCCCGCACTATTCCAGCCCGCTGGCGTTTGGGGTGGATGACGCCGCGCTCGAGGTGCTGGCGGATGGTCCCAACCGGACGAAGCTGGAATACACGTCAGCAAAAGCTCAGGATCTCAACGTGCACATTCGCGGGAATCCGTCGAATTTAGGGCCGGTTGTGCCGCGTCGGTTTCTGACCGTCTTGTCGAGTGGCACATCGGTTCCGTTTCAAGTCGGCAGTGGTCGGCTGGAACTTGCGGAGTCGATCCTGACAGCCGGGGCCCCCCTTTCGGCTCGCGTGATTGTAAACCGGGTGTGGAAGCAGCATTTCGGCCGAGGACTCGTCGAGACCGCCAGCGATTTTGGCACGCAGGGCTCGGCCCCGACGCACCCCGATTTGCTCACCGATCTCACGCACCGCTTCATCCAGAACGGCTGGTCAATCAAGTGGCTGCACCGCGAGATCATGCTCTCCGCCACCTACCAACAGTCGAGCGAGTCGAATCCGTCCCACTACGCAGCCGATCCAGACAACCGTTTTTATTGGCGGATGACGCGGAGGCGATTGGATGTGGAAGCATGGCGGGACGCCATGCTGTTTGTATGCGGCTTACTGGATCCACGGCTCGGCGGGCCTCCAACATCGCTCTCCGATGCCGGCAACAACCGCCGCACGCTCTACGGCAGTATCGATCGCTATGAGGTCGACGACATGCTCCGCCTCAACGACTTCCCGGACGCCTTTACCCACAGCCCAAACCGCGAGCCAACTACCACAGCGATCCAGCAACTCGTTGTGCTCAACAGCCCGTTTCTGGAGCGTCTGTCGGCGGCTCTGGCCGCCCGCATGTCGGTTCCTGCCACGGCCAAAGTCACCCCGGCGGCCGCATCGACAGGCAGTGTGCCCGAGGCGAAAGCCTGTGTGCCCGATAAGATTCGCCGGGCGTATCGGCTGCTTTTTGGGCGTGAGCCGTCCGAGCGAGAGATGCAGATCGGCGAGACATTTCTCAGCGGCGGCCAAACCGATCAGCCGCCTCTCCCGGAACTGTGGCAACAGTATGCCCAAGTGTTGCTGGGAAGCAATGAATTTCTTTTTATCGATTGAGAGTTGCACGATGCGAAATCCTATCGACTCGGAAAGCTATGCAGCGGCGATTGCTTCAGCAGCGATGGGCCCGGGCGGCATGTCCCGTCGGGAAATGGTTCAGCGGTTGGGTGGCGGCTTGGGGGCCATTGGTTTATTGCCTTTTCTGAATGCCGATGCGGCTGCCCCTGCCTCCGTGGGAGCCCACCCGGTGCCCCGGGCCAAGCGGGTGATTCAGCTCTTCATGAACGGAGGTCCGTTTCAGGCCGACTTCTTCGACCCCAAGCCCGCGCTCAACCGGTGCCAAGGGCAGCGTCCAAAGGAGGTCGATTTACGCACCGAGCGGGCCACAGCCGGCCTCATGGCGGTTCCATTTTCGTATCAGCAGTACGGCGAAAGCGGCGTGGCAGTGAGCGAACTGCTGCCCAAGGTGGCCGGCTGCATCGACGACATCTGCGTGCTTCGTTCGCTGTATACCGACAATCCAAACCACGGCCCGGCACTGTACATGATGAACAACGGCACGATCACGCCCAAGCGGCCCAGCATGGGAGCGTGGTTTCTGTATGGGTTGGGTTCTGAAAATGCAAACCTGCCGGGCTATGTGGTGCTCTGTCCGGGCCGGCCCGTTCGCTTTTCCGAATTATGGAACAGCTCGTTTCTGCCGGCCGAATTCCAGGGAACCTACATCAATCATTCGAACTTGGATCCTCGCAAGATGATTCCATTTTTGCGAAACAGTTCGCTCGATGCCATTACCCAGCGGCGTCAACTCGATATGCTGCGATCGCTCAATCGAGAGCATCTGGCATCCCGACCCGAAGACATGCTTTTGGATGCCCGTATCAAGTCGTTGGAATCGGCTTTTGGCATGCAGTTTGAAGCCAGCGACGCCTTTGATCTCAATCGCGAAACAAAAAAAGTTCGCGAGGAATATGGGGCGAGCCCTTTTGGCAACGGCTGCCTGCTTGCCCGACGCCTAGCAGAGCGAGGCGTTCGCTTCACGCAAGTCTATTATGGCAACTTCCAGCCGTGGGACACCCACTCCAATCACGATAGCAGCGTGCGCACGTTGGCCGCCGACATCGACCAGCCCATTGCCGCACTGCTCACCGACTTAAAACGCACAGGGATGCTGGATGACACGCTTGTCATCTGGGGGGGCGAATTTGGCCGTACTCCGGTTTCTGAAAACGGGAATGGCCGCGATCACAATCACTACGGCTTTACGATGTTCATGGCTGGTGGCGGCGTTCGCGGCGGCATGACGTATGGCGAAACAGACGATTTTGGGTTTCGAGCGGCGGTCAACAAAGTCCATATTCACGACCTCCATGCCACGATCCTCCATCTGCTGGGCATCGACCACGAGAAATTAACATACCGCTACGCCGGACGGGATTTCCGCCTCACCGATGTTCACGGCCGCGTGATCAAAGAAATTGTCAGTGGGTACAAAAGCGTTTGACAAAGGGTGCCCAATGACTGCGATCGTGGCGATCTTGGTGACTGCGCTCGAAGCGATCTTGGTGAGCGCGATCGAAGCGATCTTGGTGACCGTGCAGCGATTCTGCGCGTTCAATGGCTTGGGCCATGTTCAGGCGGTCGCCTACTTCTCTTGCCCCAGTTTGCCTGTGTTCATGAGTACATTTCCAGCAGGGTCGTTGGGCACCAGCAGCATGTCCCAGACACCATCGGCGTAGTTCCCGGCCGACGAGCCGCCCCGTCCGATCGGATTGTAGGTGTCGGACCCATAGATTCGTCCGTCCCAGTTGGGGTCGGCATTTTCTCGACAGCTGACCGTGCTGGCAATTGCTCGCACGGAGCCATCGCACATGGCTACCATCAGCACGCTGCCATGATTGGCTTGCGCCCGCAAGAGGCTGGCCTCGTCGGGAGGCGTTCGATCTTGAAACATGAGCGTGTGGCCGTATCCGCCAGTTGACACGGTAGCGGTACCTGCTGCGAGCGTAGGCTCGATGCCAAACCCGTGTTCGTGCAAGGCGTACCCGCTGGGAAGGAATGCGAAGCGGTTGACGGTGCCCCGTTCGCATTGCCGCATGGCCTCGGCAAAAAGGATCGTGTTGGAAAGGCCGTCGCCGATGTGCGTAAATTGCCGAGGAGGAAACCCAGTGACTTCGCCCGAGAACGCGGCCGACATTGCGAACGGCGACGCTAAGCCGGAAGCGGTTAATATGCCATCTCTTTTGAACATCGGATACCCAAAGCGGCCGTCCGGCAGTCTGGGGCCAAACTTCATGAAGGCATGGGCATTGGCCAGATAGTTGGTGAACGACCAATTGTTCGGAGGATCCTTTCCAACGATCATGGATCCTGCTGCCGGCCTGCTCGTGTCATCGCCGCATTGCAACACTGCCAGCGAGATTTTGCTGGTACTCTGTGCGCTTGAAAAAATCACAGGGATGCCCTGACTGTAGGGGGTTGTGATCGTTTGTTCTATGATCGCGG
>CAIRDU010000037.1 GCA_903877395.1 uncultured Planctomycetaceae bacterium | reverse complement strand
GCCGCCCAGGTCATAGACAGTGACAAACTGAGTGGCCGCAGTGTTACGCCGACGCAGGAGCGTCGGCGTCTTCTGGTTGACGGTGTAACCGATGCCGTTGACGGTGATGAATTGTTCGCCTTCCTGCCCGGCCAGAAAGAGCCGCAGCACCTTGCCGCCGAACGTGAAATCCCACGCAGTGTCGCCAACGATTCCCCACTTCTTCCCCTCGGTGAGGTGCCGATAGCCCGCGTCGTTCCCAGGTACTGCGGGTTGGCTCAGATATTTCGTGTCCGCGGAGGTAAGCACAGGAGCCACACCTTCGGCCGTCGCGTGGGCAAACCAATCCACCTGCGTCGGCGTGGCCGCATTGACCTCGAACACATCCACCATCATCTTGTCCGTCAGCAACAGATACCGCCGCAGCAGCGCCCCCGGATACGCTCCATCGCTTTCGGCGGCGCAGGCGGACCAGCCGTTGCCCTCTTTGAGCCACAGCAATTTTCCCGTTGTCTCCGCCTGACTGCGGCTGCCCAGCGAGACCGTGTTGTGCGCGGCCGTCTCCTTGACCCAGGTCTTGTACTCTTTGTGTGAATAGGTGAGCCGGCCCGGGTCGAGCAGCCACTCGCGGCCGGTGGCAAAAAGCGTGATGTTGAGCTTGTCGTAATGCCCGTGCCCCTCGCCGTGCGGGCCGAAGTCCATCACCACACACGCGGCCGCCGGCCCCTCGCCCTGCCGCAGGATCGCTAGGCCACTGTCGCCGAGCACCTCGCTCTTGAGTTTCAGCGGCCACTCTACCTTGGCGTCGGGGCCGAGCTTAACCTGGAGTTCCTGGAGATTGCCACGCGAGGCCGCCTGAGCGAAGAAGGGCTCGTGATAGGTCTTCCAAGCCCACTCGAAGGCCCAGTCAAACATGGCGACACTGCCGGGATCGGAGTCGTTGATCACCGGGAACGACCCGTCGGGGTAGGCCGCGTGCAGCGGGCCGGTGATGAGCAGCTTGAGCTTTGGATCCGTATACACGCTGAGACCCATGCGGCGGGTGGCGTCGGCGATCTCGACCATCGGCTGCAGGGCGTAGTTGTGGTACGCCATCGACCCCTCGTACCAGAGCCCGTCGCGGCCGATACTCTTTTCAAGCTGGTACTTCACTCCGCCAGTCATGGTCAGCACTCGCTCGACCATTGCCGCGTCGTTCAGTACGGAGGCGATGCAGATCAGGCCAGCGTTGTACCAGGTCTGGTGGTTGTTGATGGCCTGATTGAAACGCAGCAGCGAGACAGCGGTGGCGCGGAAGAAATCCTCCTCGACGTGCTTTCGCTGGACGTCGCTCCATACATTGGATAGACGGGTCAGGTCGTAAGCCTTGGTTAGCCGCACCGCGCCGACAGCCTCGTCGAGGCTCTGCACGTAGCGACGCCCGCCCAGCGGCGCGAAAAGGCCGGTGTGACCCCAGCGGTCGAGACGATCGGGGTAGGTGTGGTAATCGTCGGCGAACTTGAGCAGGATGCGCTGCACACCGGCGGCGTATTTGTCGTCGCCGGTGTAGGCGTAGGCCCATGCCAGTGTCTGGGCGGCGTTCTCGCAGCGGGCGTGCATCTCGCATCGATAGGCGGCGACGGTGCGGGCATCAGTGTAGATTTTTTTGCACTGCGGGCACTGGTGCTGGTCGAGGCTCAGGGCGTGGAGGGAAGTGCCGTCGTCGGGGCAGGCGTAGTAGAAGATCCACTCACCGAAGCCTTCGGGCAGCGGCACGGGCTTGTTGATCAGCGCGTCGGCGGCGCGGGCGGCCGCGTCGCGCACGGCGGCGAAGTTGGGCGCGGCCTTGGCGGCGGCCAGTTCATGGGCGCTGATCGCCAGCCGCGGCGGCGCGGGGAAGATGGGCGCGGGGTCGACTGCGGCGCCGGTCGTTGTCGATGGTATCGTCGCGGCCGGTGGTGCGGCGATGACTTGTTGACATCCGATGGCCACCAACGCCAGCAGGACGATGAGGAGAATGGTATGCATGGAGGAATTAGAATGGAACGGCACTGTCGGGTCTTCAAGGATCGGTTTGTTTCTTGGACACCACCTCGTTACATGATTCCCCTCATTCGCATAAAGATTCGCCATGTCTGACATCGCTCTGGTGCGATCAGTCGCACTGGGTGGATGCGCTGGAGCGCCAAAGACCTCGTCGGCCAAGAATAGACCGGTTCATGGCACTTCGCAATCGGCTGCGGGCTGACGGACGTGTCGTGGGTAGGACGCGCAGGCATCCTGTGGCGCGAGGTTCTTCTCGAAGTGGCGGATGCCCAGAGCAGGTGGCCATACGGGCACCCGCAACTGAATAACGTACGTCATAGCCCATGCACTCATACGCCTGTCGCGGATCACGCGAGCGGTTCGTACCGCGTAACCAGTCGTAGGACTGCGGCCCTCACAAACCTTGACTATGCCGCAATGTTGTGGGATAGTTTTGACTTGTTGGCCCGCTGGCAATGCACCATGCGGTCCGCACGATTGGCATGGGTCTTGCAGGCTGCACTAGGCCCGCCGACTCGTAACGGTTTTCTGTCAGACAGTTCTGCTGACGGACTGCGAACCCGACGCTCTTCGCAACGAGGGACCTCTTATGAGCGGCTTCCGTTTTATCGGCTCTGGGTGTCATGGCCGTCATGGGTGTCATGGCCGTCATGGGTGTCATGGCCGTC
>CAIRDU010000036.1 GCA_903877395.1 uncultured Planctomycetaceae bacterium | reverse complement strand
TGGCGATTCGCGCCGGAGCCAGCGACATTCATTTCGAGCCATTTGAGCACGAATTTCGGATTCGCTTGAAGGCCGATGGAGTGCTGCAGGAGATGGTGCCGCCCCCCAAGCATCTGGCCTTTGCGATCACGACCCGCATTAAAGTGATGGCCAACCTCGACATCGCCGAGCGTCGGCTGCCGCAAGACGGCCGCATCGAACTGAATGTCGGCGGCCATCCGGTCGATTTGCGTGTCAGCGTGTTGCCAACGCTCTTTGGCGAGAGTGTGGTCATGCGGGTGCTGGATCGCGGTGTTGTGTCGCTGGATCTGACGAAAGTGGGGCTGGCACCGGCGATGCTCCGCCAGTTTCGCGAGGTGATTCAGAGGCCCAACGGCATTGTGTTGGTCACTGGCCCGACCGGCTCCGGCAAGACCACCACGCTCTATTCGGCTCTTTCGGAGCTCAACACCGTAGACGACAAACTGATCACCACCGAAGACCCCGTCGAGTACGACATCGATGGCATTGTGCAGGTGCCGATCGATGCCGAGATCGGCAACACATTTGCGGCCTGCCTGCGGGCCATCCTTCGCCAAGACCCCGATCGCATTTTGGTGGGCGAGATCCGCGACGTGGAAACAGCTGAAATCGCAGTGCAGGCCGCCCTCACAGGCCACATGGTGTTTAGCACGCTCCACACCAACGACTCCCCCTCCACGGTCACTCGCCTGCGAGACATGGGCGTGCCGCCGTTTCTGATTACAGCCACTGTGGAGGCGATCTTGGCCCAGCGTTTGGTGCGACGGATCTGTGTCAACTGCCGCGAAGAGGTTGTGCCTGGGGCGGATGTCATGGCTGACCTGCAACTCACGACCGATCAGACAGTCGGCAAGAAATTTTTTCGCGGCAAGGGCTGCGAGAAGTGCAACCGCACAGGCTACAAGGGGCGGCTGGGCCTCTACGAACTGCTCATCATGACCGATGAACTCCGCGACATGATCATGCGCAATGCCTCCACGGAAGACCTCCGTGAGGCGGCCCGTAAAAACGGCATGGTCACGCTTCGCGACTCCGGCATGGAAGGTATTTTTGGCGGCCTGACAACCGCCGAAGAAGTGATTCGGGAAACAATCCTCGACGCCTAAATTCTCGATGCATTTATTCGATTTAGAAGCTCCACGCATCAACTTTGGGACGCGTTTCAACGTGTCGTAAATCATGCCAACCTATCAATTTGAAGCCATCGACGCCGCCACGGGCAAGGAAATTCGCGACTCGGTCGAAGCCACGACCGAAGCGGAAGCGCAGGCCACAATCCGTTCTATGGGTTACATGGTGACGAAACTGCGGGCCAAGAAGGCAGCCGTCGGCACGGCAGGGAAAAAGAAAAAGAAGCCCGGTCGCACGTTTGCAATCGGCGGCGTCAAGAGTCGGGAACTCACGCTCTTCACTCGGCAACTCTCGATTCTGCAAGATGCTGGCCTACCGATTTTGCGCAGCTTGAAGGTGCTCGCCGACATGCAGAAGCCAGGGCGGCTCAAGAATTCGCTCCTCGACACCTGCGACGAGATCGAGGGCGGCTCCACGCTTTCCGAGGCTTTTTCCAAGAGTCCCAAGGCCTTCGATCGACTCTATTGCAACATGATCCGCGCGGGTGAAGCGGGTGGTGCGTTGGAAGTGATTTTGCGGCGATTGGCCGAGTTCATGGAGCGCAGCCAGTCGCTCAAGCGGAAAGTCAAAGGCGCGATGGTCTATCCGATCGTGGTGGTGAGCGTGGCCGTCGGCATTCTCACATTCATCATGATGAAGATCGTGCCTCAGTTTAAAAAGATCTTCGACGACTTCGGCTCCACGTTGCCGCCGATGACGCAGATACTCATCGACATTTCGAATTGGGTGGTTAACTACTGGTATTTGATTCCAGCGATCCCATTTGGAATCAGGCTCATCCTGAAGGGTATCTGCATGATTCCCTACGGCCGCTTCGGATGGGATCTTTTCATCTTGAAGGCCCCTGTGTTCGGCCAGTTAGTTGAGAAAAACATTATGTCTCGCGGGTCTCGCACGCTGGGCACATTGCTGGCAAGCGGCGTGCCCATTCTGGAGGCGCTCAACATCACAAAAGAAACCTCCGGCAACATGATGTTCGAGAAGCTCTTTGGCAAAGTGTCGGATTCGATCCGCGATGGCAACGCGATTGCCAAGCCGCTCAAGGAATTTTCCGTCCCCCCGTTCAACATCGTGGCAATGTTCTTCTGGACGATCTTCGTGCCAGGCATTGGTGCGTTGCTCTACATGACGAAATATAGGAATCGAGTTGTGGATGACCTCGTGGTCAACATGGTGGACGTGGGTGAGGAGTCGGGCGAGCTCGACACCATGCTCTATAAGGTGGCCGACACCTACGACGAAGAGGTGGCCGTGCTGACGGAAAGTCTGACGAGCCTGATGGAGCCTATTTTAATCATTTTCTTGGGTGGTGCCGTCGGCTTTATCGTGATCGCCCTCTTCATGCCGCTGATCAAACTCATTACGGATTTGTCATGAAAACAGATGCAGTTCTTTGCCGACACGGCCCGTTGTGCTTGCCTCCCCCTTTGGAAAAGGGCAGGGAGCGTGGGAAGTCCTGCGGTGCGGCATCCGGCGGTCGCGCCTTTACCATTGTGGAGCTTCTGGTCGTTGTTTCGATCATCTTGGTGTTGATGACGATGGTGGCCGCGGCTGCATCAGCGGCCCGTGGCAGTCAGAAGCGGTCTGGAACTGCGGCGTTGATTGCCAAGCTCAATATTATCGTGATGACTCAGCTGGCAACGTACGATTCTAAGAACATCCAGGCCTCGGATCTACCCGCGGGCATCCCGAACAAATCCCAAGCTCGATCCTGGTACATCCGCCGCAACATGATCACGGGCGACCTGCCCGATCGCTGGACCGATGTGGCATACATGGCGGGCAATGCCTCGCAGTTCACTTCGCCAGCGCAGCGAACGTATATCAACATCTGGAATGCGGCATCGGCCAAGCCTACAGATACCTACGCCGGTGCCGAGTGCCTCTTCATGATCGTCATGCAAGGGGGCATCGCCAGTTGTCTCGACTGCGGATCTCTGAACAGTTCCGACTTTGGCGACAAGGATGCCGATGGATTTCAGGAGTTCTGGGACTCATGGGGTAACCCGATTGGCTACATTCTGTGGCCTGCCGCGGTGGAGTTGCCAGCGGGCAGCGGCACGCCATTTTTTGCGGGCACTCGGCAGCTCGTGGCTCCGTTTTCTGGAACTCCGGGCCCGACGCTCGGGATCAAGCCGCTGATTTATTCGGCCGGCCCAGACGGAGAGTATTCATTCGATCGCAATAACGAATCGAAGATGCTGGATGCTGGCACAAGCCCCGTAGGTCGCGACTGCGGAAATTGGCAAGTCTCGCCCACCAGCGTTTTGGGAGGCCTGAGTAGTCCCGACTACCGCAGCGACAACATCACCAACCTGGATCTGGAGGCCAAGCAATGAGCCGCCTTCGCTCCAATTCAGGGTTTACGCTCGTGGAGTTGCTCGTGGTGTCATCCATTTTCGCAGCCATGTTCGCACTCTTGCTGGCCGGTGGTGGCGCGAGTTCCAACCGCAAAGCCCAGATCCGTCAGGGCGCTCAAATGCTGGCCTCGGTGCTGGTGGCTACGCAGAGCAAATCCCTTGGCAACGAAGCGGGGGCTGCTGTGATCTTCGCGCAATCCACGCTGTCGGGTTCGATGACCACCTCCGTCTTTTTTGCCGACGCGCTGCCATTCATCATGGGCACGGCAACTGGCATGCCGCCGTCCATTCTCAGTTCCGCCACGGCGTCTGTCACGGTCACTCCTACCAGTGCCGATGCCGCGGATCTCGTCAACGGCTATAAAATTATTTTCTACAAGCAGGGCGGGTCGGCAGCAGTTGAGCAACCGCCCACAGCGTGGATGGGATTCACTGCTCCCTCGCCTCCTGTCGGAACGGTTAGCTTCCGGACCACTTCCGGCCAAACATCCAGCAATACGATCTGGCCCAAGCCCGTCACGGCTCCGTTTGATATTCTCATCGCCCGGTATCCCGTCAAATCGCTCCTCGCGATGGAGTTTCCCAAGCTGGCGGCTTTGGACCTGCGTTACAGTGGCTATACCGATACGCCAAACTCTCTGGCAGGTGATGTGGCGATTGCCTTCGACAGGATTGGCGGCATTGATGCGGTGATGCAGGAGGTGCTCGCCGCCTCTCGCACCACGCAACCGATCGATCCGATCGTACCCATTTATCTTTTTGTTGCCGCCCGCGAAGACATTGTGGCCGGCTCCAATACGCTCGCCAACGACGACTCCATTTGGCTCATGATCAATCCGCAAACCGGCCGCGTTTCGGTGGCGGCCAATGTTCCGCAGTCTGGGGCAGACCAGGCGGCAGTGCGAGCCGCCCGAGCCAACGCCAGAGCCGGTATCGGCCTAGGAAAGTGAGCTGCGTTATGTTTTTCGCGATGAAAAAAGTTCCCCACGTGCCGCCTCCAGCCGGAAGCAGGGCGGGGTTTTCACTTTTGGAAGTGCTCGTGGCGTGCGGCATTCTGGTGATTGGCCTGACGAGC
>CAIRDU010000035.1 GCA_903877395.1 uncultured Planctomycetaceae bacterium | reverse complement strand
GCGATCGTTTAAGATTCAGATTGCCGCCAGTGGTTTTGAAGCGGGTATCCAGGCTGAAAGCTTCCACCCCGATTGTATTGTGGTGGACTACTCAATCGGCCGGATTGATGCCCAGCAGATCTGCCAGAACCTCCGTCGCAACACGGAGTATGCCGACACGATCGTCATCGCTCTTTTGCCTGACGACGGTTCGCAGATTACAGTTGACCGGGCGCACGTGAATGAGAGCTTCAAGAAGCCGTTCGATGTCGCCCTGCTTGCCGAGCGCCTCCGGACGCTGATCGGTGCCCGCAAGGAACTGGTCTAGGCCACGCATTGGGTTGCGATTCCATTTTCTATGGGCCGGTGCGCCGCGAGGCACACCGGCCCATAGTTTTTGTGTGGGGTACACTCTGGGTAGCTCCATTCCATATCAAATTCCTAGCCGAAGGACCTCCTTCCTATGCCCTCCCAGCCGCACGGACTCCAGATGATCGACGTTGGAGCCAAGCCCGTCTCTCTGCGCATCGCAAAGGCATCGGCCAGACTCCTTGCCCAACCGGAAACTATCCGTCGTATCCGCAGCCACGAACTCGAAAAAGGAGATGCGATCGTCACGGCCAGGCTGGCGGGCATCATGGCAGCCAAACGCACGAGCGAGATCGTGCCGCTGTGCCATCCCCTCCCGCTGGATAGCGTGATTGTTGCCATCGATGTGTCTGCGACAGACGCAGTCACAATCGAGGCGACGGTGAAGGCAACGGCTCGCACCGGCGTAGAAATGGAGGCCCTGCTGGCGGTCACGGCCGCGGCACTCACGCTCTATGACATGTGCAAGTCGATCGACCGAGGCATGACAATCGACAACATTCGCCTCGAAGAAAAGTACGGCGGCACTCGCGGCGACTACGTTCGCTGATGCAACCGCCACAGTCAACGTCGAATACGGACTGCCACATGTGTCATCATGCGTTCTTCCTTCGGGTCACGCTTGGGACTCCTTAAGACAGATACGAGCCAGAGACACGCCTCTGCACGGCCTTAGCCGGACTCCCGATTCGATTCTGCCAGGATCGGCTGCAGTTCGTCAACGAAGTCACGAACGTCCTTAAACTCACGGTACACGCTGGCAAATCGAACGAAGGCCACTTGATCCAGAACTCGCAGCAACTCCATCAGACGCTCGCCCAACACACGGCTCGGCACTTCGCTCTCGTAGTTGCCGTAAAGCTCCGCCTCCAGCGATGACACTGTCAGCTCAATTTCCTCCTCAGTGATAGGCCGTTTCCAGCAAGCTTTCGCCAGCCCCCGCTTGATCTTGTCGCGATCAAACGGCTCTGCGTTGCCTCCCTTCTTTATCACCGCAAGCAACTGCCGCTCCACCCGCTCGTACGTCGTAAATCGCCTACGACAGCCGACGCATTCACGCCGGCGGCGAATTGAATTACCGTCGTCGCCAGCGCGTGAATCAATCACGCGGTCGTTGTCGATCCGACAAAAAGGGCAACGCATGATGCAGTCTCTGGCGGGAAATGAGGTGGGTGGCGGGTCTAAGCAAAAGCGTCTAGGCCTAGCGAAGGCGCCTAGCGAAGGCGAATGTACCTAGCGAAGGCGATTTTACCTAGCGAAGCAAGATCGTAAAACCATCCGGTTGAAAAATGCAAGCCGGCAATCCGAG
>CAIRDU010000034.1 GCA_903877395.1 uncultured Planctomycetaceae bacterium | reverse complement strand
TGATGCAGGTGGCTGGCACGACTCCCAAGGGAGGCGACAACGATTTTATCCACTCGCACACGGGCTTCCGCTATCTGACGATCTTCGTAGCAAAGACAGACACCACTCTTGCGAGTCTGGCAAAGATTGGCGTGAAACCGATCGCCCAATCGCCAGTAGCATTGCCCGAGTCGCTGGCCCCTGGAATGCGTCTGACGTGCGTCCGGGATCCCGACGGCAATCTCATCGAACTGCTCGCCCCGTAGCCTTCGATTCTGTCGCAGATGCCGTGCTAACCCGTTCGTTCTGAGCATTGCCGCCCACGGCCCAGCCCAGCGACCCGGCCAGCCATCGTCTCGGTCATTTTTTCTTCGGAATCGTGCCGGCCTTCTCCAGCCAGTCGATGACTTGATCGGCCAGTTGCTCGGCAGCCTGCGAGGCGGAGTCGACAACGAGTTCGGCGAGGAGTGGCTCCTCGTATGGATCATCGATGCCAGTAAAACACTTGATCTCACCGGCTCGAGCCTTCTTATAGAGCCCCTTGGGGTCTCGCTGCTCGCACACTTCCAACGGCGCTCGCACATACACCTCCACAAACTGCCCGGGGGCGAGCATAGCTCGCACGGCATCGCGCTGGCGACGATACGGGCTGATGAATGCCGTCAGCGCGATGATGCCGGCCTGAGCGAACAACTCTGCCACGGCCCCGATCCGACGGATATTTTCATCGCGATCTTGAGCGGAAAATCCGAGGCCGAATCGCTGGGCAAACGCTTCGCCATGCCGCTCCTTGAGCAACCCTGGAGCCGCATTGAGACCCAGCCGAACGTTGTCGCCGTCGAGCACAAAACTGCGAAAGCCACGGGCGTTGAGCCTGTGATCGACGAGGTTTGCCAATGTGCTTTTACCGCAGCCGGAGAGCCCTGTGAACCAGAGCACACACCCCTTGTGGCCCGCTGCTTGTTCGCGTTGGACTGGGCTCACCGCATGAGCATGCCAGCGAACGTCAACTGTTTCACCACGCCCTTCACCCGTCACTTTAGCCTCCATTGAGTCTGCTCCTATTCCCAGCCGCCTAATTCAATCGTGTAGTTGATCCGTTTGCCTTCGGCCCCTGGGATGCTGCGTTCGATTTCAAGTTCGATTTTTTCTCCGGGACCTCGCTGGCCTACCTTCTCGGTAAGGGCATCGAATGTTGGAATCGGTTCGCCGTTGATTTGCAGGACAATATCGCCGATCTGAACGCCCATCTTCGCCGCCGCCGAGCCCTCCTGCACCTGCGTGATCAGACAGGGCCCAACCCCCGCCTGCCCACCCACGCCCAGCTTGCCTCCTTTGCGAACGTCTACTTTTGCCTCGGGAAACTTCTGGACCAGTGCTGCCACGGATGCATCGGATGCCCCTGTGCCGTAGAGTTCAAACCGCTCGACCCCTCGCATGCGACCCAGCGCCGACAGTGCTGCGGGCTCAAGCCGAATGCCGTGTAAACCCATCATCACAACGCCTCGCAGGCGCGGGAGCAACAGCAGATCGTCGGCAGCGCCCCGCCAGTCGGCACGCACAACAACCTGCAGTCCACGCCTGCCAGTCGGCAGAAAACCCTCGTTGATAATCACACCAAGCGACTCGAGCTTTTCTCGTGCTGCTTCGGTGAGTCCCTGAGCATGGAAATCGAGCGTGGCAACGGCCAGCGAAGAGACGGGGCTATCCGGCCCGTCGGCCAATGTTTCCAAAAGTTTTTCTGCGTCAGCGGCCAATGCGGTATCGTCCGATTCGGCACCGCTTGCGTGGGTGTCATCGCCTAGAAATTTTCGCACAATCTCGATGCCCCGGCTGGACACTTCCAGATCATCTCCCCGAATCGCATCGCCCAGCGGCCCCAAGGCCGCCCGGCCGCTCTCCGCAAGGCTGCGACTGGCCGCCTCGCGCTGCGCAAACTGATCTGACCCCAGTTGCTTGACCCATGCGGCGATTTGGGCTGCATCCGCTGGCACGGCTGGCACAGTGGCCCCGGCGGCCGACGGCGCCCCGTCTTCTGCCATCGCTTGCAACGGCAGGAGGCTCAGGAGCGATGTGGCACAAAGCCATCTTGCAGTACGGAGTATGGGGGAAAACATAGTTGCAATTCTAAGTGACCTGCCCCCTTTCAACGAGACCAGCTTCAGAACGAGAATCTTGGTGTGACCTCACCGACCGTTGGCACAGAGGATCAGGCCGCCCCAAGACCCTGTATGCGTCGCCACGCGCTTAACTGCCCCAGATGAATCATCATGTGGCCACCGCAATAAAAAGTCTGCACCGACCCAAGCGTCGGAAATAGGTCTTTCATTCGGCCATCCGCCGGGTTGGGCTGTTGGAGTTTTTCATCGGGAGTGCTGCGAAGCGCACCGAGCAGCATCCGATGACCCTCCAAAAAGAAATCGGCAATCACATCCATCGAGGGATAGAGATCCCCATCGGGATCATCGATACAGGCGGCATCCTTGGAAAAAAGTCGCTCGAAGTCCTCGGGCATGGCTGGGGCGGGATGACCGATCTGCCAAAGCACACGCGGGGCGTAGAGGCTCAGGTGCCCGTAGATGAATGCGGGGTGATTCGAATGAATAACCGTGTCGCCAATCCGCGCAAACCTCGCAAACCGGTCGGGGGGGATGCCGATGAGCAACCGCTCGGCGGACGCAATCGAGAAGTGCAGAGTGTCGGCGATGATGTTGCCAAGAGAGCGTGGCATGGCTTTTATGTCCTGCGGTGGTGGGGATTGGATTTGGATTCGAGACTGGCTGAGGCTTCTATGAGCGAGCAACCGCTGCCGAAAAAACTGGCTACCGTCGCCGCCGTGAGATCGCCTCAGGCAGGGCCTGACATTCTGCCGCAAAGACGCGGGCGGCGAGCGACTCGGCCGTGTCGTCCAGCAGCACTGGCACGGTCTTCTGCAGCAGAATGGCGCCGTGGTCGTACTGCTCGTCGACGAGGTGCACCGTGCACCCCGAGACCGTACAGCCGCGTTCGAGCACCGCGCGGTGAACGTGCATTCCGTGAAACCCCTTGCCCCCAAACGCCGGCAACAGGGAGGGATGGATGTTGATCACGCGCCCCGTAAAGTCAGATGGAATCTGGATGAGCTGCAGGAGTCCCGCCATCACCACCAGGTCGGGAGCCTGTTGTCGGCAGACGTCAAAAATCTCTCGGCTCCATTCAGCCACAGACTTGCCCGCCGAATCAATAACGTGCGTGGGGATGCCGGCACGCGTGGCGATCTCGACGCCGCGCACGCCACAGCGGCTGGAAACAACGATGTCCACCGTAGCGTCGAGCCGACCGGCAGCGATCCACTCCAGCAGGTTTTCGAGCGTGCGGCCCGAACCAGAAAGGAGCACAGCCAGCCGAAACGGTTGTGAGGAGGGCTGGGAAGTGACTGATCCTGTCACGCCACACCTCCGGCAACAGCCGTGGGAACGATAGGCTTAATCCCAATCGTCAGCGAGTGCCCATCAATTTCAATTGATTCGCTGCTCCCACCGGTCACGGTTCCAAACCGTGCGGATGTGGCGAGCGTCTCGGAGGCCACGTAGTCGAGATGCGCCTCGATCGCGCCGAGGAGTTCAGGCGACTGGGTCTCGAACGCCAGTTCAATCCGATCGGTGAATTCTAGGTCCAGAATCTTGCGATGGGACTGGACGGCGTGCACGACCTCGCGCACCAGTCCCTCCGCAATGAGTTCTGGGGTGAGTTGGCTGGCAACGATGACGACAGCCTGCGGGCCTTCGGCCGCGGCCCAGCCCTCCTTCGCCGTCGTACGCACGATCACGTCATCCTTGTCGATCACCGCCTCACCGCCACCGGCGAGCGCAACGGTCGCCTTGCCATCGCGGCTGATCGCCGCCAATAGAGCGGCGGCGTCGGCCTTCAGGAGTGCGTCACGCACCTTGGGTAGGTCCTTGCCGAGTCTTGGCCCGAGCCTCTTGAGGTCTGGCAGCACCGAGCGGGTGATATAGCGATCGGGTTCGCGGCAGATCTCGAACTGCTTCACGTTGAGTTCGTCACAGATCAGATCGGCATGAGACTCAAGCCAAGCAGTGTCGGCGTGCGACGCCGTGGCGAGAATCACCTCCACTTTCGAAAGCGGTTGCCGCACCTTCAGCTTCTCGGCGGCCCGTGCCGCCCGTCCTAGAGATGAGACATCCCGCACCAGTGCCATCCGCCGCACGAGATCGCTGTCGATGAGACGTTCGTCGCCCGTGGGGTAGTCGGTGAGGTGGACGCTCTGCGGCGCATCGATACCAAACGGCTTGACAGCCAGATTCTGCCAGATTGCCTCGCTCGTAAACGGTACAAACGGCGCTGCCAGACGCGCGATCGTGAGCAGCGTCTCGTAGAGCGTCCAATAGGCGTCCAGCTTCTCCGTGTTGCCCTGAGGCCCGAGATTGGCCTGACCGGAGGCCCAAAAGCGGTCGCGGCTGCGACGTACAAACCAGTTGCTCACCGCGTCGACCAGCGCCGTCAATTGTGCGGCCGCATTGAAATGGTCGTAGCGGTCCATCCGGGCGACCACAGAGTCGGCCGTACGCTCCAGTTCGGAGAGCATCCAGCGATCGAGTTCGCTGCGATCGGCTACCGGCCGGTAGCCGCGGGCCTTGGCCAACGCGGCACGATCGAGCGCACCAGGCGAGTCGAGCAGGGTCGCCGGATCAAATCCGTCGATGCGCGCGTAGATCGTAAAGAAGGAATAGACGTTCCAAAGCCGCAGTAGAAATTCCGGTACGCTCTCGCGGATGGCACGCTCGCTGTAGCGGATGCTCGTCCACGGCGGCTGACCGGCAAGAAAGAACCACCGCAGCGCATCGGCGCCATACTTGTCGAAAATCTCAGCAGGCTCGCGGTAGTTGCGCTTGCTTTTCGACATTTTGCTGCCGTCCTCGCCAAGCATGTGGCCAAGCACGATGCACGTGCGGAAGGGATGCGGGTAGGGCGTGGCAGTATCGCCGAACAGGAGTGTGCTGATCGCCAACTGGCTGTAAAACCAACCGCGGGTCTGATCAATCGCCTCTGAAATGAAATCGGCTGGAAACTGCTGCTGAAATTCCTGCTGTCCTCGATGCGGCCAACCCCACTGCGCAAATGGCATGGCGCCCGAGTCGAACCAGCAGTCGATGACCTCGGTCACGCGTTTCATTCTCGCCCCAGCAGCGAATGGTGAGTCGTAAGTGACGGCGTCGATGTAAGGCTTATGGACCTTGAGATCATCGCACAACTGCGGATTGGCATCCTTGGCTCGGTCAAATACCTCCGTGCCTACCACGCCCGGCTTTGCTAGAAGCGCGGCGTATGAAGGCAAGGCCTCCGCCTTGCCGGTCTCTTCGCATTTCCAGATCGGCAGCGGTGTCCCCCAGTAGCGTTCTCGAGAGAGCGCCCAGTCGACATTCGTCCCGAGGAAATTCCCGAAACGACCATCCTTAATGTGCTCGGGAAGCCAGTCAATCTTGGAATTATTGGCGAGCATCTGCTCACGAAAATCGCTGGTGCGTATGAACCAACTCGACCGAGGATACTGAATGAGCGGATCGTTTTCGGCGCGCCAGCAGAAGGGATAGTCGTGGACATATTGC
>CAIRDU010000033.1 GCA_903877395.1 uncultured Planctomycetaceae bacterium | reverse complement strand
CTTTGCCTGTAGTAAAAAAGATGTCGACGACAGGTTGCGTCGGGCTGTTTTGCGGCTTGGAAAGGTATCTACCGACGGTAACCTCCAAGGCCCGCCAGTTGCCCTGCCCCTTCAACGGCACCACTTCCAGTGAAAGAATCTGGTGGTGTTCACAATCAGAAGGGGGCTATCCTCTACCTTTCGAAGGCGGCATCCTTTAGCTGGCCTTTCGTGCCCGACCGCCACCATGAATCCGTTCGATCGCGATCGACCAGATCTCGGCGGCCTCCTTGAGACGATTAACCATAGCCAGCAATTGAGACGACGTGACATCGGCATCCTCAACGACGGCCTCGACGACCATCCGCAGGTCCTCGAAGTCGGCGTCGAATTCCGCTGCGACTAGCGGCGTCTCGGCGGCAAGCCGACACATCGTTAGGCAGGTCGCCGCGACATCCCGATCCGCGGAAAAGGCCCGCTGGATTGACATCCGGCACCGCTGGCCGTTGTCGGGCATTTCGAGGTTCATGATCAGCAGTCGTTCGCCGCGGAGATTCCGATAGTACTCCGTGACGAACACGAGGCGGATCTTTTTTTGCTCGTTATCGACGTGATGCCGGACACCGGCCGATGTCAGAAACCCCGCGCATTGCGAAAGACTGATTGCCACAACGCTTCCTTGCATAATAGAGAGGGGAACCACCTCTGCACAGAGAGGGATACCCCCTCTTTATAGGTATACGCTCGCCGCCATTGAATCTTGCGCTATGCACCATCGCTATGCCTCATGTAGAGTATTGATTCATTCATGGATCAACGGTGCTAACCGTTGCCCGAATGACATCACAAGAAGGAACTTGTGGCATGGTGATGGGTTGCAAACCGGATAGCCTGCTCCAGAAGGCCACTGTCTTGCTACTCCAATGGCAGTCGACCGGCGACACCCGTTGCCTCGACGCTGTCGTCGAAATGACTTGGATAACGCTCGAACGCATCGTGGCAGGAACGCTGCGAAGACACGGCATCCATGACACATCCGTCGTCGAAGATGTGCTCTCCCTCGTTCTCGATCATCTGCGAAGGCTTCCCGACTCGCCGTCTCACGGCCGCTGTGTCGCGCGGTTCGATCCTCGTCGCGCGGGTTGTTCGACCAAGCCCGGCGACGATCCGGCGATCGCGTTTCTCCACTGGCTGGCGCGCGACCGCGCGATCGACGTCGTAAGGGCACATTATCGGCGCAGCCATCGCGTTCTGGCTTTCTCTGGGCTCGACGACAGCGCGGCACGATGCCTGCAGGCATCGCTCGATCCGGACGGCGACGACGAGGAAGGCCGACTCACGGAAGTCTGCATCCGCCTCCACGAGGCTATCAAAAAGCTCGAACCCCGCCTGCGCACCGTCATCGACATGCTGCTCGATGGCAAGAGCCAAGCCGTGATCGCACACGTGCTCAACATCTGCGAGGGCACCGTCTCGCGGCTTCGCTGCCGCGCAATCGAGGAACTCCAGCGACTGACGGCCGAGCAGGGCGAATGACAGGCTCAAGCCTGTTCTACCCAAACACGACTGTCCGGCGACCGTGGAGCAACACCCGCTTCTCGAGCACGAACTGCACGGCCCGGGCAAGCACGATTTTTTCGATGTCGCAGCCAGCCTGAGCCATCCGCTCGCAGGTGTAGGTGTGGTCGATGTGGATCGCCGTCTGCTCGATGATCGGCTCACCATCGAGTTCGGCCGTCACGAAGTGTGCCGTTGCCCCGATCACCTTCACGCCACGGCCGAAGGCCTGCCGGTATTGGCTCGCCCCGGCGAACGCGGGCAGGACTGAGTTGGGCATGTTCACGATCCGATGCAGGTGGCGATCAATGAATTTTTCCGAGAGCACCTGCATGGAGCGGGCGAGTGCGAGATATTCCTGCCTGTAGCCATTGATCACCCACTCGCACTCGGCTTCGTGCGTCTCCCGCGAGACACCCTCGTGCGTCGTGAACCATTGCGAGTCGACGAGCAATGGCTCGTCGCCAGCCTTGCCGCCGTCGCCAGCGACCTTCCGTCCGTGATACAAGACACCTGGCTCCTCGATGTCGGCAG
>CAIRDU010000032.1 GCA_903877395.1 uncultured Planctomycetaceae bacterium | reverse complement strand
GCCATGGCTGATCTGCGAAGCGGTCACCGTGCCGAACGCGCCGTTCTCGTAACGAATGACGGCATGACCGTAATCGTCGAGCCGTCGCTGGGGCTCAAAGATTTTGAGATGCGCGCTGATCGTCTGCGGCAGCAGCCCAGTCATGGTGCGGCCGAGGTTGTAGGCGTGGGTACCGATGTCTCCAAAGCCGCCCGCGGCGCCGCTTTGTTTTGGATCGGTTCGCCAGGCCGCTTGCTTTTGTCCCTCGCTCTCAAGTCTTGTGCGCAGCCAGCCTTGAATGTATGTGGTGCGGATGGCCTGAATCTCGCCGAGTTCACCGTTCATCGCCATTTCGCGGGCCTGCCGGACCAGCGGGTAGCCCGTGTAGTTGTGCGAGACAGCAAAGACAACGTTCGATTGCTGGACAATTTTCGCCAGTGCCTCTGCCTCGGCGAGCGTGAGCGTCAGCGGCTTGTCGCAGACGACGTGAAACCCTGCTTCAACGGCGGCCTTGGCCACAGGAAAGTGCATGTGGTTTGGCGTGACAATCGAGACAAAGTCGATGCGATTGTCGGCCGGCATCGCCCGCTCCTTCTCGAAGAGTTCTGCGTAGGAGCCGTAGGCACGTGATGGGTCGATGTCGTAGTCGGGGGCGCTGGCCTTCGATCGCGCAGCGTCGCTGGAAAGCGCGCCGGCCACAAGCATTGCGCGATTGTCAAGCACGGCGGCCGTCACATGCACGCGGCCAATAAACGATCCCTGTCCTCCGCCCACAAGTCCCATCCGCAGTTTTCTGCCAAGCGTGCCGTTGGTGGCCATGCGAGATCCCTCTGGTGTCGTGTTGTGCCCGTATTCCGAGAAACCCATGCTCCCGGGGACGCAAAATCTAGCACATGCTCGCCAAAACTCGCCGCCTACCGTTTTCCGCGGCCTAAAAATCCAGTCTGCCGTGTCGTCATTTTTGTACATTTCCCGACAGGGCTCACTAGAATAGCGTGCGCAACGGTTCGGCCGTTGCGTGTGACGATTTTTTTGCGCAATCCAGCCACTCGCTTACAGGCAAGCCACTTCATGGGATTTTCTGACCGCGGCTATTCTCGTTCCGAACCCTCTTCGTTTATGGCAGAGTGGACGGCTGTTCTCACAATTATTGTGGTGAACGTTGGGATCTGGGTGGCAAACCTCGCTGGGGCCAACGATTTTCCGCTGAATAATTTTCTGGCGTTGCAGGGAGATTTGCCGGAGCACCTTCTCAAAGCGTGGGAGCTTGTCACCTACGGCTTTGTCCACGACTCGGCCAACCCGTGGCACGTGGCCTTCAATATGCTCGCGCTTTGGTTCTTTGGCCGCGAGGTTGAGGAGATCATGGGGCGGGGAGAGTTCCTGCGTTTTTATTTCGTGGCGATCGTCCTAGCTGGTCTGGCGTGGCTAGTGAGCGTGCAGATTGGCCAGCCCAACGCGGCGGGCAGCATGTTTCTGGTCGGAGCCAGTGGTGCGGTGATGGCGGTGCTGGCCGTTTTTATCTGGTATTTCCCGAAGCAGACGGTGCTCTTGTGGGGCGTGCTGCCCGTGCCGGCATGGGCTTTGGGTGTGCTCTACTTTATGTCGGATATTGGCGGGGCCGTTCAAGGAGGTGGCCAAGTTGCCAATGTGGCGCATCTGGCCGGTGCGATCTTCGGTGCCTGCTACGCGTGGAGAGGCTGGCACCTGGGAGGACTCAACGGCCTGTTTGATCGGTTTGTGCTGAAGCGCCGTGGGATGCGGGTTGTGCGATCGGAAGACGATTTTGGAAGCCCACGAGACCGTTCCACAGCCAACGAATCGCTCCAGGAATCAGTCGATCGGTTGCTCGAAAAAATAAGCCGTTCGGGTGAAGCGAGCCTCACCGCTGAGGAGCGGGAAACCCTCACTCGTGCCAGCCGACGGCTGAAGGATCGCATGCGATAGCTACCGCGTGACGTTCACAGGCACCGCATGGTGTTGAGCGGAGCGAGCCTGCTGGCGAAGCTGATCGATCGTGGCAACGAGTTCCTTAAACTTGATTTCGTCAAAGCGTCCAGAGAGCACGCTATGCACCTGCCCTTGGGTGTCGATCAGCGCTACATTGGGTGTGCCTGGAACGATCCCGAATGTCTGCTTCATTGTGCTTGTAAAGTCGAGCCACACAGGCACGTGCGGTGAGTCTTTCCGAAACTGCGCCCTGGCCACCGGATGCAGTGGCCGCGGAATTTCGCTCAGGCAGGCCACGGCCACCGCATGCACGTCTGGGGTGCGCACATCCGTCGGCCAATCGGGCAGTCCCGCCACGGGCTGCCGTCCCCATTCCATCGCCGACACCTGCGCAGCTTGTGGATGGAAGTGAACGTGGAGCTTTCTGCCGAGTTCTTGCGCGGCCTCGCCCCCTTTTCGCTCCGCATAGACCAGCACCACAACATCGCCGTGTAGCGAGCCAGTCTCGCGGCGGTTTCGAAACTGATCCTCCATCACAACATTCACGGCGCGTTCCTTTGAATGGGCAGCGGCGCTTGAGGTGGTCACAACAAGAACTGCTGTGAGTAGCATACCCAGAGGCAGAGATTTGACGAGCAAGCGTTCGACGTCGATAAGTCACCGATGGAATGTGAGAGGGAATGAGCGAAACCGGTCAGCCTGGAGCAGGGGAAGTACCGCGCGTCGCACAGAGAGCACAAGACGAAAAAGAGATAGAAAAAAAGGGATATCCCTTTGGGACGACGTCTTTGTGAGGCTCCGTGCAGGCCTTGAGCAGGCCTTGAGCAGGCCTTGAGCCGACCCCATCGCCTCGCACAGCCTTGCCCGATTGGGAAGGGCAGGGGACCGGGATCGCCGTTGCGATCACAGGGTTTACCGGCCGGTCATTCCTTGAAGTCTTCGTCGACGCTCTGCTGGCTATAGATTGGCATGTGGCGGTAGTAAACTTCCAGAATCATCGTGGCCAGCGACGTGCAGTACAGCCGGCCGGCTGCATGGGCACCGTGGCCACCCTCCACGCCCTCGTACCAACTCCCGGACTCGTGGCCCTTCTTCGATTGCGTCGGGACGAGCATGGCTCGCATCTTGTTGTTCCACCCCACCCAACGGTCCCCTTCCAGATG
>CAIRDU010000031.1 GCA_903877395.1 uncultured Planctomycetaceae bacterium | reverse complement strand
CTCGCTGGCAGCTCTTAAAAAATGAGTGGAGGCACGCCTCGCACAAGAGTTCACAATAGCTCTGGATCGGCAGGCTGGTCAACGCATCTCCAGAACGTTTTTTGAACCATCGCCCAAAGCCCCGCAACCCCTTGAGCCCGCAGGATCGTTTCCAGCACCGCGGCCGCCAGAACCGCCACGCACACCCCCGTCGGCAAAGCCCCCCACGCCAGCCACGGGCTCTGGCGGCCGTCTGGCACCACCCGGGCACGCAGGGTGGCGGTGTTCCGCCGGGGCCCCCGAGCGAGGAGTCGCCCGCTGCTGTCAATCCATGCCGAGAAGCCGGTGTTGGCCGCGATTACCACTGGCGTTCGCACCTCGATGGCCCTGAAGATCGCAGCAGTGAGATGCATGTCGAGTTCGCTGGATCCCCAGAACCAACCGTCGTTGGTGAGGTTCACGATCACATCGGGACGGTTATTCTGTTGCTCCAACGCCAGCATCAGCGATCGCACTGCCTCCGGCAGCGCTGTCTCGTAACAGATCGTGGCGGCCACGCGATACCCGGCGATCGTGACGGCCACACCATGCGTGCCAGCCGTCAGTCCTGCCGGCAGCGGCGTGAGACGGTAGAGCCACGGAAAGCGATCCGCCAGCGGAATGTATTCCCCAAAGAGCACCGGATGCATCTTGTCGTAACGGCCCCGAGGCAGGCCTTCGCCGTCCAGAAATAATGCGCAATTAAAGTTTTGTACGCCCGCTGAAAGGTGTGGCCCTATCACCTGTCGGTCGAGGCCTACAAGCCAGTTGGTTCGATACCGGCGAGCAAAAGCCCCCAACGCATCCAGCCGCTCTCGTTCGAGAGCCTCCCGACAGCGAGCCTGACGAGAAGCCATTTGTTGTTCAGCAGGCGTGTTGTCAGTGCTCTCGGCCGCCGGCCCAAGCGTTTGTTCCACGACGTCTACAGGCAGGATCTCGGCGGGATCGATTTCGAGCAACCCAAATCGCCACATTGTCTCGGGCCAGACCACGAGGTCGGGCCGAGTCTGGCCCGGCTCTTGGGCGAGGGCTGCAACCGTCAGGCCGTCGTAGTGCCGTGCCACCTGTTCCGCTGCAGCGGGATCGTGCTTGAGTTCAGTGTCGATTGAGCCCTGAACCAGCAGCACATCCAGTGGCCGCCGATCGGATAGCGGTTGTGGATCGCCTGCGATCCGCCAAGTACCGTACGCTAGTGTTCCGGCTATCACCACGGTGGCAGCGGCGAGCCCCATCGGTATGGTGCGTCGATGCGTGCACCAACTGGCCAGCATCCGTGGACCTGTCAGCGTCCACGAGGCCATGGGTAAGAGGCCAGCCGCCACGGCCATTACCACGCCGCTGACACCCACAGCTCCGCATATATCGGCGCACTGAACGAGCGTTGTCCATCGCCACTGCGTGTGGCCCAGTGCTCCAAACGTGAAGCCACCGAGCACCCAGCCCCGAGCCTGTTCGCATCCCATCCATGCAATCGGCGCGGCAACCACAAGTGGCCAACCCCAGTTGTGGACCATCCGCCGCGCGGCCCAGACAAAAAGCGGCAGATAGAGTGCCAGATAGGCGGCCAGTGCAACCCATCCAATCGACGTCGCCGGGTGGGGGAGTCGCAGCCAATGGATCGTCAACAACCAGTGGCAAAAACCCGCCGTCCAGACCGCCCGGCACAAATGTCGGGGGGTGATCTCTGGCCCCTGCACCAGCCACAGCCACGGCAGCGGTGCCAGCCACGCCAGCATCCACAGATCGGCCGGAGGTTGCACCACAAACATGGTGATCGCACCAGCCAGCGAGAGCCCCCAGATCCGACGAGCGATCATCCCATCGGAAAGCGGATGGGTGGGCGATTGCAGCGGGGCGTGTGGCGTTGAAGAACCAGTCATCGGGGCCTGCGGTCGCTGGTGGTCTGTCGGCACGGTTTCTGTCACACCTCGTCGGCCGATAGAAACTCAGCGATCGCGGTGCCTGTTGCTACGGGGAAGTCTTCGCCTACAAGTTGTCGCACAAGCCGGCCGCACACGGGCGATTCCAGGTCGATTGTGGCAGCGCCGCAGACGAGTTCCACAACGCGGTCTCCTTCCAAGACCCTCGTTCCCTCTGGCACCAGCCACAGCGACAGCATGAGTTCTCCGCCATCCATGCCGACATCGGGCACCAGTAACCGATCGATGCGTGAATCTGGGCGAGTGGGTGGTTTCATAATGGATCGTCCAGAATCATAAAGGCTCATAACAAATCATAAAGGATCACCAGAGAGGCATCCGGATCCATCGGGAGGCACCAGAGCAAGCCTGTGCGTTGGGGAGTGCGTCTGTCCAGAGCATCTGACTCGGGCAGCTATCCAGAGCATCTGTCCAGAGCGTGACATCACCGCAGCGGGGGCGGGGGCACGTCGGCCCCATTCATCGAGAGCAGATGAAAGTGATGCACGGCTGGCACCTCGGCCTTCCACGCCCACACCACTTTTTTCTCGGGCGTCACTTCCAGCAGTCGCACGCCACCCTTTCCAATGTGATAGCTGGCGATCATTGTGTTGCCGTTTGGCAATCGTTGCACTCCGCAGGCATCGTCGATCGCTCCATCGGTGTCAGCAGCCGTTATCTGCCACCGCAACTTGCCGTCCTTGTCGAATTCCACAACACGGTTGCCGTTGGTGAGGCCCGCCAGAATGCCTCCGTCTGGGAGCGTGATGGCCGTAAAGGGCCAACTGTTAATGGCCGGCTCACCTGCCACATGCGTGTCGATACGGGATACTACTTTTCCGGCGGCGTCATAGCGTATGATCGCAAAATCGAGCAGGTGGGGCACGAGGTATGTGCCATCGATTTGCTTGCGAGCCATGCGCGTTTGCATGTGCGAATTTGGTTTTTGGCACACCAGTGGAAACTCAACCTGCACCTTGCCGGCAGAGTCGATTTCCAAGAGACGCGGATGCGGGCCGGCCTCGGTCAGCACGTAGGTGCCCTGCGGCGTCTTGTGAATGCTGTTGACCTCGTTCTGCACGCCGTCGTAGCGCCAGACAATCGCATCTTCACGTTGCTCGCCGCGTGTGATCTCAACGGCTGCCCCATGGGGAGTCAGGTTGCCTTTGGAAAGCGCCAGCAGCAGATTGCCATTGGGAAGCACCCAGCCTTCACGGGAACTGGCGGGATAACTCCACTCAACTGTTTCTTGTGAATGCAGGGAGCCATTGGCAATCCCGGATGTGATTTCTACTATCGCCGTTCGATCGCCGCAGATAAGTACGCGGCGCGAATCGTGCGATGCGTCATCGGCCCAGCAGATTCCCGCCAGCAGCGCGCAACTGGCCGTCAGCAGATACTTGTGCCCGTACCGCAGAGGATTCACCGTCGTTCTTGTCATCGCCAATCGCCTTACAGAGCGTGAATGGTTGAAAAGATCACAACAGAGGATAGCCAGGCCAGCGGGACCGTACAACGATCGTTCACCTGGGAATAAGACAGGCACAAGACTGTTCGACACGTGGTTCAACTAGAAAAATGGCTGCCCGCGGTCTGCCGCAGCCGATCCGTTCGGCCGAAGAGTTCGGCGGGCAAGTCGAGTCGGCCGGGGACCAGTCGCGGCGGCTTGGAAATCGGGCTTTGCGGATCGAGTTGTCCGCCCTGGGGTGCGGTGTCCTTGAATGGAGCGTTCAAGTCGCGATGATAGTGCCGCAGCTTGCGGTGCGCAGCGGCGACGTAGCGATTCAGCGATTCACGCAAACCGCCTCAACTACAGGCGTTGAACTGCCTGTGGAAGCAGTCGTCTTTGATGCCACAGAGTTAGAATCGTCACACGTGAAAATCGGACATTTTGCACGTGGTCCACTGTTGATTCAACGGTTGATTCATTCAGTGTACGGAGGACTTTTCCGAAGGGCTGCTGGGTGATCTGGACTGACATTCACAGACCAAGGGACAACACAATGGCCACATCGGCTCCCAACACACCAGAACAGCCCACATTGAGTCCGATAGAAACAGCAGGGCATCGCTCCCTCGACGAGCGGATTGCCATCGGACATGCCCAGTCTCAAGCCTTGCCGGTCGACCAGATTGGTGACCCGCCAGCGAGAGATGGCCGACCGGACATCATCGAACTGCTGCGCACCGAAGGCAACAATCGTATCGCGGAACTTCTCCCACTGCGGCATGCTCGGATGGCCGGCAGTCCGTTCGAAACACTGCGAGGAACGGCTGCGATCATGGCCGCCGACTTGGCCTCACGGCCGAGCACTGATTTGATCGTGCAACTGTGCGGCGATGCGCACCTCTCCAATTTCGGCATCTACGGTTCCCCCGAGCGGTCACTGGTGTTTGACGTCAACGATTTTGACGAAACATACCCGGGTCCATTTGAGTGGGACGTGCTTCGCCTAGCCACCTCGTTTGTTTCGTGCGTCCGCTCGCAGGGCGATGGAGAAAAGGGCACTTCGCTAGCACGGAAGGTTGCCACCGTGTATCAGTCTGCGATGCGCGATCTCGCGGAGCAATCGACCCTCGATGTGCTGTACGAGCGGATGACGGCCGAGGACATCGAGGCTCTCGCCGAGGAATCGGATTCCTCGGCGACCGTAAAGGATGCGGTGGCAGCGATTTCAAAAGCCCGCCACAGGACACACGAACGGGCCATCTCGCGACTGACGGAGGTTGTTGACGGGGCGAGGCGTTTCAAGACAATCCCCCCGGTGCTCGTCCGCTGTGAAGACGATGCCGTCCGCCAAAGCTTTCAGAACGAGTACACGGCCTACATCGAGACGCTCCCAGCCGAGTGCCAGGCGGTCGTTCGTCGCTACGGTGTAGTCGACTTCGCGATGAAGGTTGTCGGTGTGGGTAGTGTCGGGACGTACTGTTGGGTGGGATTGCTCGAGGGGCGCGACGAAGACGACCAGATCGTTCTGCAGATGAAGCAGGCCACCCCATCGGTTCTCACTCCGTACGTCAAGAACACTGGCGAGCACGCGCGGTTCGTCCACGATGGGGAGCGAATCGTACGAGGACAGAAAATGATGCAGTCGGTGTCGGATCTCTTCCTCGGTTGGGCGAATGGCGAAACCGACAGGCAGTACTACGTCCGACAACTTCACGACATGAAGGGGGGCTTCGATATCACGAGTTCGAAGTTTTCGACGATCGAAATCTATGCTGTTCTCTGCGCCCGCACGCTTGCCCGTGCGCATGCCAGAAGCGGGGACGCGGTGGCGATCTCGGCGTACCTTGGAAAAGACGAGAAATTTGCTGACGCCGTCGAGGTATTCGCGGTGGCTGAATCGCATTTTGTTGACAGCGATCACAAGCGTCTGCTCGAGGCCATTGCCAGCAAGGAGATTGAAGCGATTGACTCGGAAGACCCGTAGCAGGCTCCCAACGGCCCACCAAGTTTCCGTTCCGATGGTTGTTGGTGCGTGTGGGGCGGGACTCAGTTTTTAGGGCAGCGTGCGGAGCCACTCGAGTACCACGCGGCCCACGGCTTCGAGCGAGTCGGGTGAACAATGAGCTGGGGTGTCTTGTGTTGTGTGCCATTGTGGATAGTCGAAATCAATCACATCACACGTCGGAATTTTCGCAATCATACGCAATGGCACATGATCGTCTTCCACCGTGTATTTTGGGCGAGCCACAAACTGCCGCACGTTGAGCTTGGCAGCAACAGCCCACAGTGAGTTCACAACCGGCTGCGTGTCGGGCCACGACACGCTGTGTTCTTCCTGCCAAATCTCAAGATGTGCGTCAGCCACCATGTCCAGCACAACGCCGTATCGATAGCGGTGGTCGTGACCGCCAGCCGCATACTGCCTAGCAAAGAAGTTGGAGCCGAGGCAGTAGGGGTCTCGTGGCGCAAAAACGTATTCTTCTGCATCGAACAGCACAAAGTCGACGCCCACAGGGCCATCCAGAGCTGGCATCGCCCCAGCGAGTTCCATCAAGAGTGCCACGCCGCTGGCGCCGTCGTTGGCACCCACAAATATCCCCTTGGGATCGATGGGATCGCGATCGGGAAACGGACGCGTGTCGTAGTGCGCGCCCAGAAGCACTCGGTCGAGTCGCTGTGGATGCCATTGAATAATCAAATTTTCCATCCGCACAGGTTGACCGCTGCGTCGATCCCGAATCTGAAAGGCCTGTGACGCAACGCGGCCGCCGGCCCCCTCAAAATATTTAACAAGCATCGCTCGCTGCTTTTCCATCGCCGGCGATCCGCTGGGGCGTGGCCCGAGGCGAGCGATGGCCTCCAGGTGGGCCATCGCTCGCTTGCCGGAAAACTCTGCAGGTTCCTCGGCGGCCGTTGCGACCGCGCACGCAGCGGCTAGAGCTAGGATGGCAGCAGCGGTCCATTCAATCGCATGGCGTGGCAACAATGTGCTGGGTTGGATTCGCATGAGAATGAGCCTAGCAAAAACCAATGCGGATCAATCAAGATTCCTGAGTCTCCCGTACCATTGCCCCATTTCATTCTACGAGGCCTCTCATGACTCATGCGTCCACGCCGGCCTACACCTACTTAGACGTTGCCAAGATGATTGATCACGCCCTCCTCGCTCCGACGCTCACGGAGGATGACCTGGAGACAGGCTGCCGACTGGCCCTTGCGTACAACGTAGCCAGCGTTTGCATCATGCCGTTCGGGCTCAGGCGGTGTGCCGAAGTACTGGCCGGATCGACTATCAAGGCCAGTACGACGATCGGCTTTCCACACGGCGCCAACACAACACGCACCAAGATGACCGAAACACTGCAGGCTCTCGAGGATGGCGGCGATGAACTGGACATGGTTGTCAACATCTCGCAGGTGCTCAGCGGCAACTGGGACTACGTTCGCGCCGACATCCGGGCTGTCACCGACGCCACGCACGCTGCGGAGCAGAAGATCAAAGTGATCTTCGAGAACTGCTACCTCAATGACACGCAGAAGATTCGTCTCTGTGAGATTTGTGGCGATCTGGGTGTCGACTGGGTCAAGACGTCCACTGGCTACGGCAGCGGTGGCGCTACGATGGAGGATCTGGCACTGATGCGGAAGCACTCCCCGGCGAGCGTGCAGGTGAAGGCCTCCGGTGGCATTCGCGATCTCGACACGCTTCTCAAGGCGAGGGAACTAGGCGTAACCCGCTGCGGTGCGTCTCGCACCCAAGAGATTCTCGAAGAGGCCAACCGCCGGCTGGCTCCTTCTTCACGCGAGTGACATACAACAGTGCGCCTATTCGGAGCCAACTCTTGAAGCATTGCCGTTGATCCGGCTATCCTTTCAGCCGGCTCGTGGTGCAGGCGTTCTCGTGCGAGTCATGATCCATATAGACATCGAATGGCACGCATTGTTGAGTAAGCCATTTCATCTTTTCCGCATTCCAGAGGCTAGCGTGGTACGCGTATTGCGATTCACATGCGTTGCCCTGGCGATTGCGGCCTGCACCACGTGCATGACGGAGTCAGAGGCAGGCGGTGGGCCGGAAAATGTATTCCTCGTCGTGAACCCATCCAGCAGTGACAGCCTGGCCGTCGCCAATGTTTTTGCGGCTCTGCGAGGGATTCCGCCGATCAACGTCTTCATGCTGCCGTGGCAGGGCAGTCACGAGAGCATTTCCATCGCTACTTTTCGGCAGGAATTACTGCAGCGGATTCTACGTGCAATCGATAGTCGCAAGTTGTCGCCGCAGATCGACTGCATTGCGTACTCGTGCGATTTTCCTTGGCGCATCGACTTTGCTGAGGAGTTGCCCCCGGAACTCGTTGGCAAGGATAAGTTTCCTTCTGGCTCGATCACTGGCATGACGATGCTCCATGCGGCAGTGCAGAGTGGAAAGGGCTACTTCGATCCAGCCAGCAATCGTTACTGGCGGCCGCTCGGGGGGGACGCAATGCCAGCGGCCACGAATGGCTTTCGGAGTTGGTATGGATGGGGATCGCAAGGAGAGTTGTTGGAGTCGGGCGGTTTTAGGTATCTGTTGTCTGTGATGCTGGGCGTGACGAACGGACGAGGGAACACCGCGCCAGAGATCGTGCCGTCGCTGAGCGCCGCCGCCGGTGCAGACGGCACTCGACCAGATGGAACGGTCTATTTTGTCACCAACTCCGATGTTCGCACCACCACGCGGAGCGGCGTTTTTCCGGCGGCAGTGAAAGCACTCGAACTGCTTGGCGTGAAGAGCGAGATTGTCTCGGGCACTTTGCCCATTAACAAACGCGACGTGGCTGGGCTGATGATTGGTGCCGCTGACTTTGATTGGCCAGAGTGCGGCAGCACGATTTTGCCCGGGGCGATCTGTGAAAATCTGACCAGCTATGGCGGTATCTTCACGCCCTCTGCAGGCCAGACACCGCTCTCTGAATTTATGCGAGCTGGAGCTGCCGGATCGAGTGGCACAGTGATCGAGCCCTATGCCATTCAAGCGAAGTTCCCACACGCAGCGATTCAGGTGCATTACGCCCGCGGCGCAACTCTCGCGGAGGCTTTCTACCAATCGGTGCGATCGCCGTATCAATTGCTCGTAGTGGGCGATCCGCTCTGCCAGCCGTGGGCTGCGATCCCAGTGGTGGAAGTTGTCCTTGCGCCCGACTCGCGGCAACTCAAGTTTGGGGAGACGATTTCCGGTTCGATCGACCTCGAACCTCGAGCGCGTGTGCCGGGTGGCGGAACCGTGGATCGATTCGAGTTTTTCATTGACGGCGTTCGCATCGGCCAATGCGGACTGGACGGACACTTTTCGCTGGATACATCGCAGATGGCCGATGGGCACCACGAATTTCGCGTTGTTGCGATCGAATCCTCGCCCATCGAAACGCAAGGCCGTTGGATACTCCCGGTGTCGTTTGCCAATCACTCCCGTGCGTTGAGCCTCAAGGTGGAGCCGCGTCGAGTGAAGCCTTCTGGCACGGTGCGTGTGAGCGTGGATGGGCTGGGCCTCGACAGCGTGACGGTGTTTTCGATGGGCCGCGTGCTGGGTCGCACCAACGGGGCGCAAGCCGCAATCGAAGTGCCGGCCGATGTTCTCGGCCGTGGGAGCGTTACGATCCGCGCCACCGGTCGATTTGGAGCTGGCGCCATCAACAGCGTCAATGCTTCTCCCGTGACGATCGAGGTTGCTGACGCACCGTAGATATCGGGCAGCGGAAGCTCGAGGAGCCTTCGGGCGTATCCTCGCCCTCGGCGAGGGTACTTCTGCCGCACTCATTATCGGCAATGGGCCACCAGGCATCCGCGCCAGAGAAAAATCAGAGTGCGGTCTTAGCGAACCAGATTGGTTGCTGGCAACAAGGCCAGATCGGAACGGCCAGATGCAGCAGGCAGAGGCGAGTGCTCTTGGCTCTTGGAGGCCCCAACGGCGTGTGTTTTTGAGATGTGGCTGACAAAATCATGGCTCGCACCCTGCAACACAAACACCTCACTGGCATTCTGGGGCGCACCGTGGGGCCGCACGATGCAGATGACTTCGGCCTTGCCCGCTTGCTGACGCACGTGGTCGAGCAGTGCCCGCTCGCCAGTTGAAAGGGCTTCGGGAGGGGGGCTGCCAGTGGATGCAGCGATGTCATCGGCAACAGGATGTGCATCGATGGAGGCCGTCGGCACTGCGTCGGCTCGATCCCGCCTGTCGAACGACACCGGTGGCATTTCCGCAGGCATGCCCGGCACGGTTCCAGCGACGGCATCGGCTACACTGCCGCTGGGATAGGCGCTGCGATACACGAAAGCAAGGCCGACCTCGTCGAGCTGTTCGTGGATCGTTGGTAGGGCAGCAAAGAGCCCTTCGTTATCGGTCGGATCGGCGGCGTTGCACACGCCAATGAGCGTGCCGTCGATCGCAAAAAGTCCTCCGCCGCTGCGTCCCTGCACCGGCTGGCCGGCCACCTGCACGTTGGCGGGGCCGAGATATTTGTCGACGGCCGTCACTTGGCTGTGATTAACCGTCGGCTCTTTGCCGCCGTTGCACCCGACTGTGGCAACAGGTTCGCCGGGTGTAGTCGTCCGGTTCTGTCCTCCAACGCGCGCCGGTTTTAACTTCTCATCGGTAAAGATGCTGACCAAGGCCAGATCGCGCTTGAGATCCCACGATACCACTTGCCCGGCCAAGCCCTTGGGTGCGCCGGGACCAAAGAGATCCACTTCGATGCGTCCCTTCCCCTTTGAATCGCGAAAGATGTGACCACATGTCAGGATCAGCGCCTCGCCCTGCCGACAATCAACCACCGTGCCCGTGCCCCACGACACCCCTTCGGCATCGTTCACTCGCAGCCTTGCTGTGGAGATTATGAGCCGCTCTTCGAGTGCCGCTTTCGCAGGACCAGCTAAGGGGAGATCGCCAGCTGATTCGGCCGAGGCACGGCTCGCAAAGTTTTCTGAGCTTGTTGCCTGCGACTGGACAAGAGCGTGTGATGTATCGAGCGAATCCATCGTCGTGGTCTGCGTCTGGCTGCCACTGTTGCTACCACTCTTTGCTGTCCCCTTCTGTTGACTCACCAACGCCGGAACGAATGGATGAGGCACAACGGGGGGTTCGGTAGAGAGCGGCACGTCGCGGGTGGTGGAAGGTAGCGGAATACCTGGAATGCGTGGTGAATCAGCCACCGGCGGCAACGGCGTTGCCGTGTTATCGGCCAGAGATTCAGCCACATTTCCTGTTGCTACACGGCTTTTTGCGAGCAGTTTTTCCAGTTCGCCCTGCGTGGTCGCGCCGTTAATGCGGCCCACCTCATTTCCTTTCACCAAGAGCACATAGCAGGGCACACCCGTCACGCCGAAGCGCCGTACCAGATCACCTTCGGCGTCTACATCGACGTGCCGTACGATCCACCCCGCAGCGGCGATCTCGCCGATCAGCGGGGCCATTGAACGGCAGGGGCCGCACCAAGTGGCCGAAAAATCAAGTAGGATGATGTCGCCGGAGGCCATCGCGGCTGGCACACTTTTGGGTGCAACAGCAGGCGGATTCGCCTGGGCCACAGCGGCCACAATACACACGACAAGGCTGGTAATGATCGTGGCGGCAGCCCTTCTACCGATACTCGCCGGACGCAGTAGCGTGGCTCGAAGAGACAAGATCATCCGGGGCTCCATGGAGGTGCGGGTTGTGCGGGGCGGGATACTGCCCTGTGATTCCCGACACGACAAGACCATTTTTGCCGCGCCACTGCCGCCAATGCCCTTCCCAGTCGGCCCTTTTTCGCGCTGTTTCCACGTTTGAACCAACCTTCTTACAATTCGCGTTCCCAACCGACCCGAAGTGCACTATGCCCCAACTACGCAGCCGCCGAATCCTCGTTACTTCCGCGCTCCCCTACGCCAATGGCCACATCCATCTGGGGCATCTGGTCGAATACATTCAGACCGACATCTTTGTGCGGTTCCAGAAACTCCGCGGCCATCGTGCCATCTATCTCTGTGCTGACGACACGCACGGCACGGCAATCATGATTCGCGCGAGGGCCGAAGGCCGCAGCGAAAAGGATCTGATTGCTGGAATGCGAGAGGCTCACCTAGCCGACTTTGCAGGCTTTCAAATCGCCTTCGATCACTACGGTAGCACTGACAGCGACGCCAATCGGCAACGCTGCGGTGAAGTGTGGCAGTCGCTGCGGGCCCGCGGGCTTGTGACATCTCGCGAGGTCAAACAACTCTACGATCCCGTGGCCGGCGTGTTTCTTGCCGACCGCTTCGTACGAGGCACATGCCCCAAGTGTAATGCTGCCGACCAGTACGGCGATTCGTGCGAGCAGTGTGGTGCCACATACAGTCCCGCCGATCTCATCCATCCCACAAGCACGCTCTCCGGTGCTCGGCCCGAAGTGCGGTCTGCCGAGCATCTGTTTGTAACGCTCGAAACGCTCCACGAGTTTCTCAACGAGTGGACGCAGCACTCCGGTGCTCTCGACTTGCAGATCGCCAACTATCTCTCTGGTCACTTTTTAGGCGCACCTCTTCGGGATTGGGACATCTCCCGTCCAGCCCCCTATTTCGGCTTCGAAATCCCAGATGCCCCAGGCCACTTTTGGTATGTCTGGTTCGACGCACCGATCGGCTATCTCGCGGCAACGAGTGAATGGTGCGATGCGCACGGCGAGTCATTTGACGCTTGGTGGCGACGGGGGGATGCCAACGTACCTCCGGCTGAGATTCATCATTTTATTGGCAAAGACATCACCTATTTTCATACGCTCTTCTGGCCAGCCATGCTGGAGGTGGCGGGCCTGTCGCTGCCGTCGCGGGTGCGAGTTCACGGGTTCCTCACCATCAATGGGCAAAAGATGTCGAAGAGCCGCGGCACATTTGTGCTCGCCCGCAGCTATCTCGACCACCTCGATCCCGGAATGCTGCGTTACTTCTACGCGTCCAAGCTCTCGGGCAGCATCGACGACATTGATCTCAATCTGGAAGAATTTGCTGCCAAGGTGAATTCTGATTTAGTTGGCAAAGTGGTAAACCTTGCCAGTCGCACGGCGCGATGGTTGGAGGCAACCGGCCTGTCGCATACCTATCCCGAAGACGGCGGCCTCTTTGCGCAGGCTGCAGTCGATGGCGTTGCGATTGCGGAAGCCTACGAGCAGGGCGACTTTGCCCGTGCCATGCGCACCGTGATGCTCGCGGCCGATAGGGCCAACGTGTATGTCGATACAGAGCAGCCATGGAAACTCGCCAAGGCTGGGCCGGAATCTGCCGGAAAGCTCCAGGACGTGGCCTCTGTAGCGATCAACCTCTTCCGGCAGTTGGCCGTGTATCTGTCGCCTGTGCTGCCACACTTTTCTGAACAAGTTGGTGCCCTCGTCGGAGGCCAGATCACCTCATGGGAGGAATCGCAACGCCCGCTCGAGGGCGTTGCCATCGGAGTCTTTCAGCCACTCATGCGTCGCGTGGAAGCGGCGCAGATGGAAGCGATGCTTGCCGCATCGCTTCAGCAGTCGTGCAAACCCGTCAAGGAAACCGCATCCATGCTCACTCCACCCGAATCAGATGCCACCCGTGTCGCCCACACACCGATCGACTCAGGAGAGGCCCTCGCGGCCGAACCGCTGGCCCCGGAATGCACAATCGACGATTTCTCGAAGATCGATCTGCGTGTAGCTCGCATCGTCTGTGCCGAAGAAGTGGCTGAAGCCAAAAAATTACTCAAGCTCACAATCAGCTTGGGCGGCGACACCGTTCGCACCGTGTTCGCTGGCATCAAGGGTTTCCACACACCAGAATCGCTCGTAGGCCGATTGGTTGTTGTGGTTGCCAACCTCGCACCGCGGCAGATGAAATTTGGTTTGAGCGAAGGGATGGTGGCTGCCGCCAGCGGTGCCGGTGCCCAAGGTGTCTATCTGCTTTCCCCAGATTCCGGTGCCCTGCCTGGAATGCGTCTGCACTAATTGCCCCCCCCTCATTGGTAGAATGAGTGTGTGGTTCCGAATATTCATTTTGGGACACAGACATCTCGTAACTTAGGAGATTCTCTCATGGCACGCTCAACGATTGTTTTTCCGACTGATTTTTCGACTGCCAGTGATGCGGCGCTCTCGTATGCCGAAGCAGTGGCCAAGCAGTCGAGCGCACGGCTCTTGATCGTGCACGTGGAGGAACCGCCGCTGGCATATGGCGGCGG
>CAIRDU010000030.1 GCA_903877395.1 uncultured Planctomycetaceae bacterium | reverse complement strand
CTGGAGGGCTTGCACTGCTCTCGCGGATGCATCAGCACATCCACTTGGATCGCGGTAGTCGCCTGCGGAAGCGCCCGACAGACGCACCACCGCGGCGCAAGCCTGCACGCGTGGCAACGAACCGCACCAGCACGCACAACGCTTCGTCCCATAAATAAACGGTGGCAGCCACCAAATTTGGTTAAGATTAGGGGCTTTGGAAAACTAGAGGAGCCACCAGTTTTCGGTGGCTAACACGTAGGCTCCGAGGGCCAGATTCGTCGCTGAGTGCGCGATCATTGCGTCGATTGGCCGACGCGTGGCTGCGGCGATGCCGCTGACGACCCCAAACCATACGACCGCGGCGATGGCTTCTGTCGGGTGCGTGGCGGCTGCGTAAAGCGTGGAGGCCCCTGCGGAGGCCAGCGTGAGCGTGCCAAATGGCACCGTCCAGAAATCCTCGCGAATGACGTATCGCATAAGAAATCCCCGTAGAAAAAGCTCTTCAACGATGGGCACAACGACGACCAAACCCATCGCTCGCACGCCCAAAAAGCCCCATGCTGCCAGCGACTCTTGGCCGAAATGCGCCCACGGATTAAACGAACTGCGTTCAAAGGCCGATCCTGCCCAGCCCGCATCCCGCTGCCATTGCGCCAACACAATCCACGGCACAACCAAGCAGAGACCAACCAAGGGCGGCCACCAACGCGGTCGGCCCACCCAGGCATAAATCGCTCGCCAGCACGAGGCCAACGCGGCCAACGTGGCGGCTAACCGCACTGCATAGAGCCACGGATACGCGGCGTACGGAATACCAAAAGCCCCGGCAATCCCGCCGCCAGCAGGCGTGGGCTCAACCGCACCCACGGCCAAAAAAACGACCAGCGGCACAACGCACGCCTGCCAAGGGCGATCGGGGCCGTTTTGAAAACCGCAATCCATACGCTCAATGAGTGTTGCCATATGCCTGGTATGCCTCGCGGAAGCCTTTCACCAACGCTCCACAGCATCGGCCACCTGGCCCACGCCAACGGCGTAGGATGCCTGCTGAATTCCCTATGAAATTGGCTCGTCTGTCCTGTTTTTCCTTCCGCGAGTATATTCCACGCTCTCAATTCCCTCCACATGGTTCCCTTGTTTGCCTTCCGCTCAACACTCCGCATGCCTCCGCATGCCGCCGACTTCGGCTCCGCTTGATCTTTTGTCTCTCGTCTCTCCGGCTGACTTCCCCTGCCCTTTCCCTTTTTCCAGGTGCACTGCTTCCATGGACCTCGCCAACGTTCGCAACATGGGCATTTCGGCCCACATTGACTCCGGCAAAACAACGCTCTCGGAGCGCATCCTCTTTTACGCCGGTCGCATCCATCGCATTCAAGAAGTCAAGGGCGGCGGCGACGGCGCAACGATGGACTACATGGATCTCGAGCGGGAGCGGGGCATCACAATCACTAGCGCCGCCACGAGCGTTCACTGGAATGACTGCGATATCAATCTCATCGACACTCCAGGCCACGTCGATTTCACCGTCGAAGTAGAGCGCAGTTTACGCGTGCTGGACGGGGCGATTCTGGTGCTTTGCGCCGTTGGTGGCGTGCAAAGCCAGTCGATGACAGTCGACCGGCAGATGAAGCGATACAAGGTGCCGCGACTGGCGTTTATCAACAAGATGGACCGCACCGGTGCCAATTTTGATCGCGTGGTCAAGCAACTCCGAGACAAGCTCGGCTGCGATGCGATTCCGCTCCAGATCCCCATCGGCAAGGAAGACTACCTCGAGGGCGTGATCGATCTGATCGCGATGGAAGCGGTCTACTTTGACGGCGAGAACGGCGAAACGGCCCGCCGCGAAAAGATCCCCGAATCGCTTGCTGCTGCTGCCGCCGAGGCACGCCACGTGATGCTTGAAGCCCTCGCGATGTATTCCGACAGTCTGATGGAAAAGCTCCTGAGCGAACTGCCCGTGTCGGACGACGAGATTCATGCCGTCGTGAAGCAGGCGGTGCAAAACCAAAGTGCCACGCCTGTATTCTGCGGCAGTGCCTACAAGAACAAGGGCGTCCAAACGCTTCTGGATGCGGTGGTGCGGTATTTGCCGAGCCCGCTGGAGCGAAAGATCATCGCCAAGAAGTGGGACAAGCCCGACGAGGCGTTTGACCTAGAGCCGGTTTCCAAGAAGCCACTCGTGGCAATGGCATTTAAAATCGTCGACGACCCCTACGGCCAGCTGACATTCATGCGGCTCTATCAGGGCACGATCACCAAGGGCGAGGCCTACATTAATCAACGCACCAGCCAGAAGCAGCGGTTCAGTCGAATCGTGAAGATGCACGCCGACAAGCGGGCTGAAATCGACATTGCCGAAGCCGGAGATATCGTGGCTGTTATTGGCGTCGATGCTGCCAGCGGCGACACCTACGCCTCCGAGCAGAAATACTGCACGCTGGAAAGCATGTTTATCGCCGAGCCTGTGATCAAAATGGCGATCACGCCAACCAACCGAGACGGCCTCGATCGCCTGAGCAAGGCCCTGCAGCGTTTCACCCGCGAAGACCCGACGTTTCGCGTGGCCACCGACGAGGAAACAGGCGAAACGTTGATCGCTGGGATGGGCGAGTTGCATCTGGATATTTACGTGGAGCGCATCAAGCGGGAGTTTAAGGTTGAGGTTGAGGTTGGTGCGCCCAAGGTGAGTTATCGCGAGGCTCCCACCCGAGCCACCGAGTACGAGTACAAGCACAAGAAACAAACGGGCGGTTCGGGGCAGTTTGCCCACATCATCGGCCGACTCGACCCGCTGCCGGATGATTCCCCCGAGACATTTATTTTTGAAAACGCTGTCATCGGTGGACGCGTGCCAAAGGAATATATCCCGTCGGTGGAGAAGGGCTTCCGCGCCAGTTTGAGCAAGGGGCCCATTGCCGGATTCCCGATCGTGGGGGTGCAGGCGACTCTCTCTGACGGCTCCTACCATGATGTCGATTCGTCGGACATGGCGTTTCAGATCTGTGCTCGGGCTGGCTTCCGCGAGGCATTTTTGGCCACGAAGCCGGTGCTGCTCGAACCGATCATGAAGATGGAAGTAGAAGTGCCTGCCGATTTCCAAGGGCCGGTCACGGGCGAACTCAACAAGCGTCGCGGTCTGATTGTTTCCACCGAAACAGTCGGCAACACATCGACCATCGTGGCCGAGGTGCCATTGGCTGAGACGTTTGGCTATTCGACAGATTTGCGGAGCATGACGCAGGGGCAGGGAGTGTTTACGATGGAATTCTCGAAATACCGCCCGACCCCGGGCAACATTCAGAAGGAAATCGTCGAGGAAAAGCGGAAGGCTGATCTTCTCGCGGCCAAGTAGGCTCTGCTCGCAGGAGAGTCTCGATGCTCGCAGGGAAGTTGCCAATGGGCGTGCCCTAGCCAATGGGCGTGCCTTAGCCTGCGGCTTTCAAACTCATCAAGGCGAGAGGTCTGTGGCAATCCTGTCCCACAGGGCAACACGAGCTTCCAGACATCCTCTTGCGGTCTGGGAGGCTTCGGCCCACTTTTGGGAATCGTTGCCGCAGAGCGTTGCCACGATGCGACGGCACACCGGCGCGTGCTTGGCGTCGTCATGGAGAATGTGGCGTTCCAGATAGAATCGAAACCGGCCCCAGGCCTCTGGATCCTGCTGGGCAAGCGTGCCGACCAAGTGGCGAAACATATCGGGGATCACATCTTCGCGGCCGTACGTGAACGCTGCCGCGATTGCCGGCGTGGAGCCTGATTGAATGACTTCAAACGAACGCCGCACAAACTCCACGGCTGCAGCAGGGGCAGCCGATGCGGTGAGCGACTGTGCCAGCGGACCGCCAGCGTGCAAGAGCGCGAGCAAGCGTTGGATTGGCTTGGTGTCGGCACCGGCCAAGTGCATGCTCTCCACATACAGTTCAAAGTGCGATGCGTGCCCCCCTTCGGGTAATTCGTCAGACTCCTCATCGAGGACGATTTCGTTGACCATCCGCCTCGCCTCGCGGTCGGGCGTGGGGAGCCAAGGAATACTCGTGCAGGTGAGTCGCTGCTGCATTGCTTTGAGCAGACTTTGAAAATCCCACACCGCGAAAACGTGGGTCTCCATGAATCGCCGCAGGCGTTCTGGTGAGTTGACAAGGCCGTAGAGCCGATGGTGAATGAGTCGATCCCGCACATCGCCCACATCGATCGCATAGCCGGCAGACAGATCGCTCGGCGAGTCGACACGTGGGGCGGGGGAGCATAGGGCTGAGGGTGGTTTCAAAGTGACCTCGGACGGGAGTTGGGGGCTTGGCTACGGAATGAGGCAACGCGAGCCAGTCGGAGGCTCACGCACAAGAGTTTTAGCCTCGTCCCCGCCAGCGTCGATGGCAATCTCCCAAAACCCTCGAAACCCTCGTTTGAAACGCAAACAGGCCGCGATAGAGAAACCGTGGCTGCCACCGTTTATTGGCTGTTTATTGGTAGTCACCGTCGCTGAGAACTGGGTAGTTCACCGTATCCCACGTGGTGCGAACTGCTGGTGTTGATGCGAGGGCGTTGTTGGATGTCAGGAGCTGCGCGTAAACACGATAGGCGAGCG
>CAIRDU010000029.1 GCA_903877395.1 uncultured Planctomycetaceae bacterium | reverse complement strand
GTTTCTCAGCCGAGTCCTCGGCCTTGTCCTTTTCTGTTTTCTCATCCGGCTTCTTCGACGTGGATGTGATCTCGCCAAAGCCCATCGAGTAGGTGGCCAATCGACCTGGAAACACTTTCTGGAGCGTCTGCTCCACTTCGTCATCGCTACGCAGCGACGTGTCGATCTTGTATCGCAAACTCGTTCCGCCGTCGGCCACTGTGACGGTACTCACTGCCACATCGGGCAACATAGCCACGGCCTGCCGCACCTCCGCCACATCGGGCCCTTGGTCGGGCTTGAAGGCCACCTGCACGCTGGTGCCGCCTGTAAAATCGATGTCAAACAGCCCTTGCCCTCGCTGCAACGCCGCAGCAAATCCTAGCAGAATGAAAATCGTTGAGCCGATGAGCGCCGGACGCATCCACGACACAAACTTGTAATTCGTCTGCCCGAAAAACCGAGCCATCGACAGTTTTGAAATCCAGCGATTCCGCTCCGCGAGGTCAAAGACGACTCGGGAACAAAAAACAGCAGTAAACAAATTGAGCGTGAGGCCCAAGATGAGCGTGACAGCAAATCCCTTGAGTTGGTCAGTGCCAATCGCAAAGAGCACAAACCCCGTGATGAGCGTGGTGAGGTTGGAATCCACGATCGTGGCAAACGCCCGCTGAAAGCCGTTGCGAATCGCCATTCGAATTGCTGAACCGCGGTCCACTTCCTCTCGCATGCGCTCGTAGATCAAAACATTGGCATCTACAGCCATGCCCACGGAAAGCACGAGGCCAGCCAAACCAGCAAGCGTGAAGGCGGCCTTCACTGAGATCATTAACGCCACAACGAGCACAACGTTGAGCAGCACCGCGAGGTCTGCGACAAATCCTGAAAAACGATAGTACGCCAGCATGAACGTGAGTACGGCAATCATTGCCAAGAGCATGGCGCGGGTGCCGGAGCGGATCGTATCTGCCCCCAGTTGCGGGCTGATCTTTTGTTCGCTGATCGGCTCGCTGTAAAGCGCCGCTGGCAGGCTTCCCGCGTTGAGCACGCCTACCAGAAATTCCACGTCGGCCTGCTTAAAGCTGCCAGTGATCTGGCCGTCACCGGAAATCGTGCTTTGAATCGTAGGGGCCGAAAGGAGCGTGTCGTCAAGCACGATGCCCAGCCGGCTTTTGAGCCGATTGGCTGGGTCGGGCAGATTCTGCCCAGTCAGTGTTCCAAACAAGGCGGCGCCGGCCGAATTAAATGCAAAGTTGACGCAAGGCTGCAGGTTGCTGTCGTAGCTCGAAGAGGATCGCGAGAGATAGCCGCCGGTGACGTTGAATCGGTCCAGCACAACGAGTACTTCAACGCGGCCATCAGGCAACGCCCGCGTGATCAGGCCGCGGTCTTCGGCCGGGTCCATTTTTTTCGTGTCCAACTGTACCCATCGCGCAATCGCCACCTTGCCGTCTGTGACTGTTGTGCTGGCACCGCGACTGCTCAATTCAACCGCCCGCCTGTGGCGAGGGTCTTCTGGGTTGGCCGTGATCCGAAATTCCAAAACGCCCGCGCTCGACACCACCCGCTTTATGAGATCGACCTCGGCTTGATCCACGTCAGGTACGATTACTTCGAGCTGGTCGAGTCCATAGCGACGTACCGTAACCTCTTTTTGGCCGCCTGGATTCACGCGGCGACTGACGGCCGCCACGAGCTTGTCCATGTCCACAGGTGCCGTGTGCCCCTGCACGTCAAACGCTAGATGAAGCGCGTCGCCGACTGTACTGCGGTCTGCCAACCGCACCTGCGCATCCCCAAAATCAAGTTTCTCAACGTTCTTCAGAAAGGATTCTCTGGCCGCCAAGTCGGTCGTATCCAGCGTGATTGCAATGCGTCCGTCGGCGGTGCGAGAGGCCGTGCCCAGCCGTCCATCCTGCCGCTCGAGCAACTGCTCGATGCGGCCAATGCAATCGTCGACTTGCCCGGTTACCTGCTTGGTGGAGTCGATCTCGTAGATGAGAATCACTCCACCCTTTAAGTCGATGCCCAGCCGGGGCGGCCACCCCATCGCTGCGATCACGCAGCCTGCCGTCGTTGCAACGAGCACCGCGGCGATGCGCCCCCACATGTCGGCGGCCCGCAGTCGGCTGGCCAAAATCCAAGCCAGTAAGGTTGGCACGGCCACAGTCAACAACGTGATCACCCAGAGAACCCAGCCCTCCCGCCACCAAGGCATCGAGGCAACCGCTGGTGCGGCGCTTGAGAGAACGTCTGTGGCCTGTGCAAACAGCAGCATGGGAAGGCTATGGTTCATACGAATCTCTTTTCGGGATCAGTGGTCGGGTTTGAGTGGATTGGCTGATTGATTTTTTGGCGAGCGTGTCGCGGTACGTTTTTTTACGGTGCCGTTGCGGAAGATTCCGTCGAAGCGTCGAGCACTTTGGCGATACTTGCCAGAGTGACGGCAATCTTCACGTTACCGGAGTCATCCACGCGGAGAAAAACTCTGTCGGCATCACGTTCCACGTTGGCAACCGTGCCATAGATGCCAGAAGAGGTCACCACACGGTCGTTCTTTTTGAGCGATCCAAGCAACTCTTGCTGGCGTCGCATCCGTTCCCGTTCTGGCCGGTAGAGGAGTAGCCAGGCCGCCACCACCACCAGCACGAACGGCAGATACGAAACGAGCAACTCCAGCGTGCCGGGCACCTTGTTGCCCCCAGGATTGGCTTGGGCGATCGGGATCTGAACGACACAACCGACAGCCGTGCCGCCCGGCGAGGGCAGCGGCAGGAGCGAAATGGGTGGGTGCTGCATGGGTCTCTCTGGCGGCCTTGCTGTGGGCGCAAAGGCCCGCGGGAGGCGGAAGGGAACGGAGAACAGGATTTCAAGAATGGCAAATGTAGTGGCGATTGCGTCAGACGGACAAGCCCGACATGCGCGGTGCCCTTTTGAAGGACTCATTCCAAGGGGGCCACGCCTTCGAAGTGGCATTCGATCTGGGCCCGCTGCTCACGTTACCAGTGCCTATTTCCTTCGGCCCCGAGGCCCACTGGCTTCTGAAGCAGGGGAATTCGCAGCCATGGGATCGACGGGTCACCCTGCATCTGGCTCCGGCAGTCCGGCGGAGAGTCGCGGCAGCAGATCACGAGAGACCTCTTCAAACCTTCCGTCCATGATCGCTGCTCGAAGCATTCCAACCAGCCGCTGGTAGAACGTCAGATTGTGAATCGATGCCAGCACTGGCCCAAGCATCTCGCCAGCCATAAACAGATGCCGGATATAGCTGCGGCCGTGCAGGCACGCGCGGCACGGACAGCCCTCCTCCAGCGGGCGCTGATCGCTTGCATGGCAGGCGTTCCGCAGCCGCAAGGGGCCGTCAAATGTATAAATCAGCGAGTTGCGGCCGCAGCGAGTGGGCAGCACGCAGTCAAACATATCGATGCCGGCTGCCACTGCGGCGATGATGTCGCGAGGCTGGCCCACGCCCATCAGATACCTAGGCTTGTCGGCGGGCAGGTGTGGCGTGGTTGCCTTCAATGCGGTGTCCATGGCCTCCGGCCCCTCCCCCACCGACAGGCCTCCCACGGCATAGCCTTCAAACGGCATCTGACGCAGTCGCTCGGCACTCTCCTGCCGCAAGTCAGACTCCAATCCGCCCTGCACGATCCCAAACATCGCCTGACCGCTCGCCGATCTGGCAGCGAGGCACCGCTCGGCCCATCGCAGCGACCGACGCATGGCAGATTCCACGCAGCCTCGGTCGGCGGGCAGGGCCACCACCTCGTCCAACTGCATCGCAATATCGGCACCCAGTTGCTCCTGAATGCGCACCGCTTTTTCGGGAGTCAGTTCGACGGCACTGCCATCCAAATGTGAACGAAAGCAAGCCCCCTGCTCCGTCACTTTCACTTGCTTGGCGAGGCTAAACACCTGAAAGCCTCCGCTGTCAGTCAGCGTCGGGCCGGGCCATCCCATAAACCGTCCCACGCCTCCTGCCTGCTCCACGACCGCTTCGCCTGGCCGCAAGTGAAGGTGGTAGGTATTGGCCAAGAGCACCCCTGCGCCAGTCTCGGCTACGCGGCCGATGTCGACCCCCTTCACAGTGGCCGCTGTGGCCACCGGCATAAAAAGAGGCGTTGGCACGCTGCCGTGCGACGTTGCAAGCGTGCCCGCGCGCGCGCCGCAAGGGCTCGCTGCAGCAACGTGAAACGAAAATCCAGCTGCCACGCGATCACGCGCCCACAGATGACGCGATTAGAAAATACCCAACGCTTCGAGGCTGTAGCGAACCACAAGGCCAGCCACTACCACGCTCACCATGCTCATAAGCTTGACGAGAATATTGAGGCTTGGGCCGCTGGTGTCTTTGAATGGATCGCCCACCGTGTCGCCCACGACGGCTGCCTTGTGAGCTTCCGTCCCCTTGCCGCCGTGCACGCCCGACTCAATGTGCTTCTTGGCGTTGTCCCACGCACCACCTGCGTTGGCCATGAATACAGCCACGCAGAAGCCGGTCGTGAGTCCGCCGACGAGAAGCCCCATCACCCCGCCCACGCCCAGTAGCAGCCCAATCACAATCGGCACGAGCAACGCCAAGAGCGATGGCAGAATCATCTCCCGCTGCGCCGCCTTGGTGCTGATAGCCACCGGAGCTGCATAGTCAGGCATTTCTGTACCCTGCATGATGCCCGGCCTCTCACGGAACTGCCGGCGGACCTCTTCCACCATCCCCTTAGCAGCCCGGCCGACCGCCTTCATCGTGAGCGCACAGAACACAAATGTGCTCATCGCTCCGATAAAGAGGCCCACGAGCACCTTCGGGTTCATAAGCGTCACATCGTAGAACCGCATGTAGTCGGCCATTCGAGCATTTTTGACCGCTACGATTCGATTGCCTGCTTCCAAGTCGGCAATGCCTGCCGGCGAAGGAATCGTGTCGATCACGGCTCGGTTCTTGAGCTTTGTAAATTCTGGAATTGCCTTGGGATCT
>CAIRDU010000028.1 GCA_903877395.1 uncultured Planctomycetaceae bacterium | reverse complement strand
TTCTTTCAACCAACGTGGCCGAAACATCGCTGACGATTCCGGGAGTAACGGCCGTCATCGACTCGGGGCAGGTGCGGCAGATGCGCGTGTCGCCAGCCACTGGTCTGCCGCGTCTGGAGCTCATACCCATCTCGCAGGCATCGGCCGAGCAGCGGGCTGGCCGGGCTGGACGCACCGAGCCTGGCAGTTGCTGGCGACTCTGGAACGAGTCGTCACATCAGCAACGCTCCGTGGCAGACACTCCTGAAGCTCTGCGAGGGGATCTGGCCGAACCGGTTTTACAGCTACTTGTGCTGGGCGAATACGCAGCGTTTCCATGGCTCGACGTTCCGCCGCCAGACGCCCTGTCTCATGCCAAGCGTTTGCTTGCGCTTTTAGGTGCCATCGACTCCGAGAACCGGGTGACGCCGCTGGGGCGTGAGCTCGTGCGGCTTCCTGCCCACCCGCGTTTGGGCAGGCTGCTGCTGGCCGGTGCGAGGCATGGAGTCCTTCGCGAAACATCCATAGCGGCCGCCCTCTTGTCGGAGCGAGATCCCTTTCGGTCGGCCGCGCATGGTCGCAGCGGTCCTCGCGATCGCCTGCTGGTGCACACGCGGTCAGATGTAGTTGACCGCGTTGCAGCGTTGCAGGCATTCCATGCGGGCGCGCCGTTGGCAGATGCCGATCTCGAATTGCATCCCGGTGGGGCACACAACGTCCTGCGAGCCGCTGAGCAACTCTACCGCATGGTGACCGTGCCGTTGGCGGCACGGGCGGCAGACCCCGCGATAGCCCTGATGCAGGCACTGTTAGAAGCCTTTCCTGACAGGCTCTCGCGGCTACGGCCGGGCGCAACGGATCGAGCCACAATGGTTGGCGGCCGTGGCGTGCGGCTGGATGGCAGTTCACGACTTCGCAACGAGCCATTCTTTCTGGCAATCGACATCAACGATGCCGGCGGCGAAGCCCGCACCCGGATGGCCAGCGCCGTCGACCGCGACTGGCTGGCCGCCGAGAGCGTGCGATCCAATCTGATTACGCGAGAGGAGCTATTTTATAATCCATCGCGCAAGCAGGTGGAGGCCCGGCTGCGAACCTCCTGGGGAGACCTCGTGATCGAGGAAACCCCAGTTGCGATTAGCGATGCGGATGCTGCGGCCAAGGCGCTGGCCCGCGAGGCGGCCGTACAACTCACGCGAGTGTTGCCCGCAGTCGATTCCCCTGCAGGCAGATTGCTCTGTCGTCTCCGCTGGCTTTCCGCGGCGCAGCCTGATTGGGAAATGCCAGCCTGCGATGACGCTGCCCTGGCCGCCATGTTGCCCGAGGTATGCCGTGGCCTGCGTTCGCTCGAAGAGATTCGCGATGCCGATTGGCTTTCGCACCTCCAAGGCCGAGTGGGCTACGATCGGCTGGCCGAAATAGATCGCTTAGCGCCCACGCACGTGCAACTCAGCAATGGCAAGCGGCACGCACTTGCCTATGCGGCGGGCAGCCCACCGGTGCTGGCCGTGCGCATTCAGGAACTGTTTGGCGTTCGCGAGACGCCTCGCATTGCGGGAGGGCAAGTGACCGTGCTCCTGCACCTCTTGGGCCCCAACCACCGGCCTCAGCAGGTGACCGGCGACCTCGCCAGCTTCTGGACAAATACGTATCCAAGCGTGAAGAAAGAGTTGCGTCGCCGCTATCCAAAGCACGCATGGCCAGACGACCCGCTGACTGCATAGCAACAGACAGAGGGGAGAACGAACGCCCCTTTGCACGCTCGTCTCAAGGGGCACCGAAAACCGGTTGTACCGGCCGTACGAGCAAATCCATGCGCGCGGCTCATGTGGCTTTTATTGCGTACGCTAGGGCCGGCCTCTGGATTGCAGAAATACCGACACCGCCGACGATGCAACTCAGGTGGGAGCGTTGACTCTCGCAGGCATTGCCAAAGTCGTTCTGGCTGTGGCAGCCTCGATTCGCGTGTTGGTTCATCCCTAAGGAGCACTGTATGGTTCGGTTGGCTTTTGTCGTGGCTGTTGTATCCAGCTTCTTTATCGTAGCCAGTGCATCGGCCGCACAGTCGGATCGATCGACTGTTGATTCGACTCGCAAGGGCCCAGTCAAAAAACTGGTCGAACTCGAACGTCGTAAAAACGAGTGGCTCCGTGAGAAAATGGGCCGCTAGTCCGCAGTCAGCAATAAGGGCACGGGAGGACATCGATGGGCCATGCCCTCCCGTGCTGAATTGCTGCGTTTGACCGTGGCTGTTTCAGTTTTGGATCCCAGCGTGTATTTTCTCGGGTGGCACGTTCACTTCCAGACACCTTGGGATCCCTATCTTGCTACGCATTCTGCTCACTACCACGTCGTTTCAGGACACACCAGGCGAGCATCATTCGCTGCTGGCTGCTACGGGCTGGGAGATCGTTACCGCTCGTGGCCCCTTGTGCGAGGCCGACACACTGGCGCTTGTCGGCGACTTCGATGGATTCATCTGCGGCGATGATGCCATCACGCGTGCGGTGCTCAAGAAAGCCCTGCCGCGGCTCAAGGTGCTAAGCAAGTACGGCATCGGCGTGGATAAGATTGATGTAGCTTGTTGCACGGAGTTGGGCATCCCGTTGCTGTTTACGCCGGGCGTCAATCACACCACGGTAGCCGAACATACGTTTTTACTCCTGCTGGCGCTTGAAAAACACTTTCTTTTTCACACCGACTCGACGCGATCCGGTGGATGGAGTCGCAAGACTGGCCGCGAACTGGCCGGCAAGACTCTCGGCATCATCGGCATGGGCCGCATCGGTCGGGAAGTGGCGATCCGAGCAAGAGCCTTTGGGATGAAGGTCATTGGCTACGACCTGCACTGGGATGATTCATTCGCCGCCGAGCATGCCGTGACGCGTGCCACGACGCTGGATGATCTGTTCGCAGCTGCCGACTCTATCTCCCTGCATACGAACTTGACCCCTGAAACGCGCGATCTCATCCGAGCCGAGACGATTGCCAAGATGAGGCCAGGTGTTCTGATTCTCAATTGTGCTAGGGGTGAGATCGTTCACACAGCAGACATGGCCGCCGCATTGCAATCGGGCAGAGTTGGTGGCTACGGCACTGATGTGCTGGACGAGGAACCGCCCAGACCTGACCACCCACTCTTGAAACTCCCCACCTGCCTCATTACGCCCCACATCGGCTCACGCACGAGTGAAAGCGTTCAGCGACAGGCCGTGGCTGCAGTGACCAATCTCATTCGTGCCATGCACGGCGAACAGCCCCTGGCGCAGATCAACCCGCAGGTGCCTGTCCGAAAATGGGTCTAAACGTATCGCAAGGCATTGGCAGAAAATCCGTAGCACAAAAGATCGCAGAAACAGTGAGGGGTTCGATGACCGAGACATTTTACGTTGTGCCTGTGAGGGCCCACGATGCGCTCGTACGAGCAGCCTACGTATCTCGCGGATTTAGTACGAGTGAGGCAGAGGCGGCGGCGTCGCTTGCCACCGCCGCGACGCGGCACGGCATCCGCACGCATAGCGCCATCAAGGCGCTGCATCTTGACGAGTTGTTCGGTTCGAAAGCGGGTGGGTGCGTACCACAGGCCACGATCACCAAGTTGCCCAGCCGGTTTGCGGCCACCGAGGTGTGGAACGCCAACAAGAAACTCGGGCAGGCCACGGCGTGGGAGGCGGTCGAGACGTGCATCCGGCTGGCCGACATTTACGGCTGCGGTACCGTGTCAATCGATAACGCATTTCACTATCTGTGGGGTGGTGGCTACGTCATGGAGGCCGCCAGGCGAGGCTATATCGCGTACACCAACTGCACTGCAGCGCTGGCCGAAGTGGTGCCATTCAAGGGTATCTACCCGACGCTCGGCACCAATCCCCACTCCTGGGGATTTCCGACGACCGAAGCGGTTGGATTCCCGATCGTAATCGATTGGGCAACATCAGTGATTGCAATGGGCCGGGTTCAACAGCTCAAACGCGAAGGCAAGCCGCTACCACCCAATGCCGCAGTCGATAAGGATGGGAAGCCCACGATCGACCCCGATCATGCGGTATCGCTGCTGCCATTTGGAGACCACAAGGGCTACGGACTCTCGCTCATCAATGAGATTGTCGGCGCTCTCATCGGCGGATCGCTTCCCACGATTCGCAACCGGGCTCCTGTAGCCGGCGAAAAGCAAACATGCACATTTTTCTTCCAAGTGATGCATCCCGATGCCATGAGCGGCGGCGCATTTGCACAGGGTCGCAGCCAGAGTTGTAATGTGCAGGCTGTACTGGCTGATATTCTGGGTCATGGCAATGACACGTGCATGCTCCCCGGACAAATCGAGGCCGAGGCGAGAGCGCGCAGCGACCAAGCCGGCGGGCTTCTTTTTTCGCTGGCTGAAGTTGAGGCTCTCAACGAAATTGCCCACGAAGCAGGTGTCACACCGTTTTCAGTCGGCTCGCTACCAATCGCGTAACGTGATGCGAGGCATCCCCTCTCTTGTGAAGGAACGACCAATGACTCTTTCAATAAAGCCAAAGCTGGGCTGTGGGTTTGATCAGGTGTCGCTCGGCGAGGTGATGCTTCGCCTCGATCCCGGCGAGGGCCGCATCCGCACGGCCAGACATTTTCAGGTGTGGGAAGGAGGGGGCGAATACAACGTTGCCCGTGGCCTCCGGAAGTGCTTTGGCCTCAAGACGGCTGTGGTGTCTGCCTTTGTCGATAACGAGGTCGGCCATCTCGTCGAAGACTTTATCATGCAGGGAGGCGTGAACACAGACTTTCTGGTGTGGCGAGCCGACGACGGCATCGGACGGTCGGTTCGCAATGGACTCAATTTCACAGAGCGAGGGTTCGGGGTGCGCGGTGCTGTGGGCGTGCCCGACCGAGGCAACACTGCCGCGAGCCAGTTGAAGCCTGGCGACATTGACTGGGATCATCTCTTTGGCACGATTGGCGTGCGATGGTTTCACACCGGCGGCATTTTTGCGGCCCTGTCGGAATCCTCGGCTGCCCTCACGATCGAAGCTGTACAAGCGGCCAAGCGGCACGGCACGGTTGTTTCCTACGACTTGAACTACCGCCCAAGTCTTTGGAAGAGCATTGGCGGCCTCGCAAAGGCCCAGCGTGTGAACCGCGACATTGCCCGGTATGTCGATGTCATGATCGGCAACGAGGAGGATTTTACGGCATCGCTTGGATTTTGTGTGCCGGGTACAGACCACGGCCTTTCTACAATGCACACGACTGCCTTTAAGACCATGATTGAAACGGTTGTCAAGGAGTTCCCGAATTTTAAGGTGGCTGCCACAACGCTCCGTCGCGTGATGACTGCCACGCTCAACGACTGGAGTGCGATCTGCTGGCACGGCGGAAAGTTTTACGACAGCCGGCAGTATCCATCGCTGGAAATCCTAGATCGGGTGGGAGGTGGCGACAGCTTTGCCAGTGGGTTGGTCTATGGTTTTCTGGAGTACAACGACCCGCAGAAAGCAGTCGACTATGGCGCTGCCCACGGGGCACTGGCTTCCACGACACCGGGCGACACATCCATGGCCACCCGCCAGGAAGTAGAAAACCAGATAGCCGGCGGCAACGCCCGCGTCGTTCGGTAGCTGATCGGGCTGGGAGAGGGTGCTATTGCCTACCTGCCAGCCATGCCCCGCACGTAGATGCTGTTGGCTGTGAGTTGGATCACGGGGATCGCCAGCTTTGGATCAAACACGGCCATGCCGCTGATCACAACGTCTTGCCCCTTGACAACACCGAAGAGTTTGCGGGCATCGATTGGGATTGGCTGTTTGTCCTCGCCAACAAATTGCACTGCCACCATCGGCGAGTTGGCAGTGCGTTTCTTGCAAAACGGACAGTTGTCGGCGTCATGCCCGGGCTTCTGAGCGTGGTCGTCGGCAGGGATTTCAAGCAGCACAAACGATGCTTTGTTTTCCAGAAACGGCTCCATGCCACGGGCCCCGATCCGTCCAGCGACAACAACTGCCTGCGGCACAATCGGCTTTCCAGCAGCGGGGAGAGGCGTTGCAGCCAGCTTTTGCTTCGTAGCCGTTGGGGAAAGGGCGCCAGCTGGTTCCTGTGCCACGATCAACTGCTGCCGCACCACGGCTACGTTGAGCTCCGCGGCAGAGGCAACTAGACCTGCGGCATGCATCGCGACTGCCCCAAGCCATCCCGCCAGCAACCAGTGCCTTCCGCAACGGCGAGTCGTCTCAATGCGAGACATTAGTTACTTTCCTGAGCTTTTAGAATTTGAATCGCCGCCTCGATCCGCTTGGCGTACGGGGCATACTCCACGGCTTTTCCCTCTGGGGCATGCAATGCGGTGTCGAGCTTGTCGAAACAGTCAAAGATCTCATCGGCCGCTTTGTTCACTGCAGCCAAGGCATCTGCTGGCAGCTTAGCCGATGTCGCCAAAGATTGGATATCTTCCAGCACATGGCCAACTAGATGCACCTGATCGTCAGCCTTCTCTTGGTCGCCTGCGTCCAGCAACGCTTTGACATCAGCGCAGATCTCTTCCAGATCCGCTACTCCGGCAGCCAAGGTTTCGGGATGCTCGTGGTCGTGGTCCGCGTGATCGTGATCCGCATGGTCGTCGTGGTCCGCGTGGTCCGCATGCCCAGCCCGTTCGACAACAGGCGCCTGGGTTTGGGCAGGTGCGCAGCCTAAGGCCCCAAAGCAACTCACAGCTATGACACTCAGCGTGCCTCGCATAAGAATGGCCGCGATCGTTGGGTCTGTGACTTGAGGGTTATCCACGATAAAGGTCTCCCAGGGTTCTTGACCAGTTTTCAATGAGGCAGAGCTTGTGCAGCCTCTGCCAGCACGTTTCATGCTACCACTCACTCCGGTCGCGGTGCAATTCTTTCGCGATCGGCCGGGGCCACGTCGGCCACCATGCACACCAGTGATCGCTCGGGCAGTTCGATCGGCTGCTGGATATCCACCGGAGGCCCTTTGCCGTTGGCGAAGATATCGTCGGGAGCCTCCCGGCCAGTGTGGATAAACAGCCGCCAAGGCAGCTGCGAAATCGCCGCGGGCTCTGGAAAATGGAACACGCGAGGAAGCGAGCCAGCATGCGCAAAAATTAGCACGTGCCGGGGCGTGCCCTCGATTCCGCCGGCGGCGATGTCGTCTTCCTCCAGTAGTTTCTCCGGCGTCGGCGCCGCAAAAAAACACGCGAGGCTGGCGTCGACCGAATACCAGTCCACGTGCGTGCCCTCTGGCGAAAACCACTCCACATCGGGCAGTGCGCCTTCAACGCTTGTAACCCCTTCGAGGAACGACCGTCGCCTGAGCGTTGGGTTGCCCAGTCGGAATCGAATCATCTCCCGCACAAACCTCACCAGATCCGCGTTGGCTTCCACGAGATTCCAATCAAACCAAGAAATCGCGTTGTCTTGGCAGTAGGCATTGTTGTTGCCCTGTTGCGTGCGGCGGCACTCATCGCCAGCAAGCAGCATGGGCACGCCTTGGCTGAGGAGGAGCGTGGACAGTATGTTGCGGATCTGCCGGGCGCGAAACGCTTCGATATCTGCTCGCTTCGTTGGGCCTTCCACGCCATAATTATCAGAGAAATTATTGTTTTCGCCGTCGCGGTTGCCCTCGCCGTTGGCCTCGTTGTGCTTCTCGCGAAAGCTGACCAGATCGCTGAGCGTAAAGCCGTCGTGCGATGTGACAAAATTGATGCTGTGGTAGGGCTGTCTGCCATCGTCTCCGTACAGGTCGCTGGAGCCGGCTAGACGCGTGGCTAGATGGCCTGTCTGTGCGTAGTCGCCCCGCCAATACCTTCGCACATCGTCGCGGTAGCGGCCGTTCCACTCCGCCCACCGCAGGCTGGCAAACGACCCCACCTGGTAGGCACCTGCGGCGTCCCACGCTTCGGCGATGATCTTCGTGTCGGCCAGCATCGGGTCTTCCGTGATCACCTCCACGATGGGCGGGTTGGGGAGAATATCACCGTTACGATCGCGGCTTAAAATGCTCGCCAGATCGAACCGGAACCCATCGATATGGTAGTTATGCACCCAGTGGCGCAGGCACAGAAAGATGAGCTCTCGCACAATCGGGTGGTTGCCGTTGATCGTGTTGCCGCATCCGGTGTAGTTGCGGTAATACGCTCCACCGTCACCCAGCATGTAGTAGACGCGGTTTTCCAGCCCCTTGAACGAAAATGTCGGCCCAAGCTGATTGCCCTCGGCTGTGTGGTTGAAAACCACGTCCAGAATCACTTCGATCCCGGCAGCGTGCAACGCTCGCACCATCTCTTTGAACTCTCGAACCTGGCAGCCAGGCTGGGTGCCGGTCGCATAGCCGCGGTGAGGCGCAAAAAAGGCAAGCGGATCGTAGCCCCAGTAGTTGCCCCGCTCCAGCGGGATGCCCGTCGGAGGTTCCGTGGGAAACTCGTGTACGGGCATCAGTTCAACAGCAGTCACGCCCAGCGATTTTAAGTAGGGGATTTTTTCGATCACGCCAAGATACGTGCCTGGATTCTTGACGCCGCTGGATGGACTGCTGGTGAAGCCTCGCACGTGCAGTTCATAGATCACCGTGTCGGCGAGGCCTCGCCGCAGATGTCGGTCGCCTTGCCAGTCGAACGAGTCGTCGATCACCACGCTCTTCGGCGGCCGCACAACCCCGTCGTTGCCCGGGAGGAAATGGCCTGCCAAGGCGCGGGAGTAGGGGTCGATGAGCCGAGCCTGTCCGTCGAATCGCTGGCCATGGTCGGGGTCAAACGGGCCGTCGGCCTGAAAATGATAGAGCTGTCCATGCGCCAGGCCGGGCACTAAAATGCTCCATATATCCCCCCAGCGGTCCTTTGCAGGATCCAGGGCGATGACCTCGGTGGGCTCCGGATCGTCGGGCTTCTCGTAAAGCAGCACTCGCATGGCTGTGGCCGAGGAACTGTAGACCACAAACTGCACGCCGCTGTCTCGCAGCAACGCGCCGTATGGCAGCGGGTGACTAAACTGCAGCGGGGGTAACGCTTTTTGAGCGTGGACACGCTGGGCGGCGGCTCTGGACTTGCGGGGTGGCATGGGCCTGCGATGATACAATTTCGGCTCGCTTCGAGCCATACAAACTTGAAAAGACGCGGCAGACCCAATGGCCGCTGAATGGTCAACGAGAAAGAAAGCGTGAGCGGAGCCACTTATTCCAGTGCCGGAGTTGACCTTGAGCTCTACAGGGAGGGCATGGCCCGCCTGCCGGCGCACATGCGTCGCACGCAGTGCCCCCGCGTCATGAGCCCAGAGGGAGGCTTTGCAGCCCTCTTCCAGCTCGACTTTAAGGGGCTCTTTAGCCGCGGCTACGAAGATCCGCTGTTAGTCTCGTGCACCGATGGCGTGGGCACCAAGCTGAAACTAGCCGTGACGGCCGGAATCCATCACACCGTGGGCATCGATTTAGTGGCGATGAGCGTCAACGACGCGCTGTGCACTGGAGCCGAGCCTCTTTTTTTCCTCGACTATGTGGCCCTCTCCCACGACGACCCAGACCTGCTCGAACAGATCGTGCGAGGCATCGCCGATGCGTGCGTGGAGTGCGAGTGCGCGTTGGTCGGCGGCGAGACGGCGATCCTGCCAGAGATGTACCGCGGGGGAGACTACGATCTGGCTGGATTTTGCGTGGGCGTTGTGGAACGCAAACGGCTCGTGGATGGACGACAGATTCAGCCCGGGGATATCGCCATTGGCATTGCCTCGAGCGGGTTCCACTCGAATGGCTATAGCCTCGTGCGCAAGGCTGTCTTGGAAATGGGAGGCCTCACCTGCGACGATCGCGTGGCCTCGCTCGGCAACGCTCGCGTAGCCGACATTCTGCTGGAGCCCACGCGGCTCTATGCCAAGCCCGTGAAATCAGTATTGCGGCACTATCGCGTTAAGCAGGTGGTGCACGGCATCGCCCACATCACCGGCGGTGGGCTGGTGGAAAATCTCGCCCGAATCGTACCGCAGCATGTGCAGATTATATTGGAACGCGGTGCGTGGACGGTGCCGCCCGTCTTTGGATGGGTGCAGGACTTGGGTCGCATCGACGCCGGCGAGATGGAGCGAGTCTTCAACATGGGCATCGGTATGGTACTTGTCGTCGCACCACACTTCGCCGAGAGCATCCAAACGCAACTGGCCGACCTCGGTTTTGAAAACTTCAAGATCGGCACCGTGCATGTGGGCACGCCCGATACCCAACGCGTTATCCTCAAGTAACGCACCCAAAAAAGGATAAAAACGGTGGCTGCCACCGTTTTTATTGGATGCCTCGTGCGGCCGATGCGGCACGCACCTCCGGGCCGATGGTCCGCGATGGCCCCGCTTGACGGATCGCCTCAAGGACCTGCGACTCTGTGATGAGGTCTCGCAGCACGATAGGGTCTCGGGGCTTTTCGTCCGGCATCACCCCCGGAAAAAATGCCAACACAGGAATCGATTTACTCTGCAGCGATTCCAGCATGGCCTTGATCTCCGAGGAGCCCTCAGTCCAGTCGGCCAGGAGAGGCACCACCCCATTGGCCTCGACGGCTGCCTTCACGCGGTTGGTCTCGATGGCCGTGGCTAGATTCAGCTTGCAGGTCGCACACCAATCGGCCGAGAAGTCGATCATCACCGTTGCGCCACCAGTGCGCAATTCAGTCAGCCTCGCACGGGAATACGTCTGCCACGGAATAATCGATGTGACGGGTCCTAGGAACGCAAACGCTAGGCTGCCGACCGCAGCCACAATTGCTCCAGCCTGCACCCAGCGGCCAAATCCCACATCGCCTCTCCGGGCGGCTTGCGATCTCCCAACCCACCAGCACGCCGCCCAGATGCCGATCAAGAGCGCAAACGTGGGCACAAAAAAGTCGTGGTTGAGAAAAGTAAAGAGAAAAACAACGGTGCCGAGCATCACAAACCCAAGCACCTCTTTGAGTGTTTCCATCCAGGCGCCAGGCTTCGGGAGAAACTTCACAAGGCCCGGCAGCATTCCGACGACGAGGTACGGCAACGCCATACCCGTGGCGATCGCGGCGAAGACAGCGTACGTGATGCCCGTGGACTGCCCCAGCGTGAAGCCAAACACAGGCCCTAGAAATGGGCCACTGCACGGCGTGGCCAGCACGGTGCTCAACGCACCTTTCAGAAAGGATCCCAGCGGCCCTTCCTGCGAATGCACGCGACCGGCAGACTCCCCAATAAATCCTGGAATGGGCAACTCCCACACGCCCAGAAATGAGAGCGCAAAGGCAAACACAATCGCAGCCATAACGATGTTGAATCGCGAGGATGTGAACTGCTCGCCCCACGCCAGATTTTCGCTGCCGAGGCCAATGTTGGCCGCCACACTTGCTGTGGCCAGCACGAAAAACACCGCATAAAGACCGGCGCAATACCAGAGGTTCAACGCAAAAATCTCCTGCCGCCGCCGCCCCGACTGTTGGGCAAATGACATGAGCTTGAGACCGAGTACCGGCAGCACGCAGGGCATGAGATTCAGAATCAGCCCGCCTGCCAGACCCATCAGAAGCACCAGCGGCAGGGATGTCGCTGGTGGATCGCTGCTCGGCGTGACCAAGGGTTCATTGTGGGTAGGGACGCTCCTGTCGGTTGTATGCTGGCCAGAAACGAAAGGCGTTTTGCCTACCTTCCGATCACCACCCGATCCAGTTGCCGCATCGATCGCGGTCGGAGAGAGGGCCGCATCGGCATACCGGGCCTCGGCAAACGAGATCGTGCCACTGGCCGGATCATCGTCGGTGGGCAACACGATCGTGAGCCGTACACCGGCTGGCGGATCGCAGGCAGTGAGCGTGCAGGTCTGGTAGCCAACAACCCTGTCCGTCAAGATCGAATGTGACGAATAGCAAAGGGTTTAAAAAGCTTTCAAAAAAATG